>JBAPXO010000172.1:0-3946 GCA_049284255.1 Solirubrobacteraceae bacterium
CAACCAGGACGAGCCCGACGACGACATCGCGATGCTGCTGCTGGGCGCCCGGTAGGGGCGCCTCCCGGCGAGCCGCGAGTCGCCGGATGTAGGGGTGCGGTGAAGCTGAGATAGGGGGTCTGTGAGCGCGCGCGCAGCGCTAACAGAACATCCGCACTCGGACAACCAGAAATCCCAACTTTTACGCCAATCTTATGGCGGCCCGACGTGTCGGTGCGGGCGCACGCGCCGTCGGGTTCCACCCGCAGCTCCTCGTAAGACCAGCCCCTGGCTGGAGGGTTTTAGATGCTCAACCTCAGGCGTGATCGATCGACGCTGAAAGTATGGCGGCGCTCAATGAGCTGGTTGATTGCGATCACGCTGCTGAGCTTCGGCGTGCTGGCCGCCGGATCGACCCTCAACGCGCTCGGCCTCGACATCGACGTGACGGGAATCGGAGGCTCGCCACCTCCGTCCGGGCACCGTCGGCAGCTCCGGCGACCGAGGGCGCACCCCGCTCCGGCGCCCCTGCAGGCTGTGCTCGAAATTTCCCCACAGGCGCGACTGGTACCGATCCCGCGTTCGTTTCTCGGCTTCTCGACCGAGTATTGGACGTTGCCCGTCGACGAGCGTCATATCGTGCTCTACCGCCGCGTGATCGGGCTGGTGCACGTGCCCGGTGACGGCCGGTTCGTCCTGCGGATCGGCGGCGACTCCTCGGACCATGCGTTCTGGGCGCCGAAGGTCCGGGCGATGCCGCGGTGGGCCTACCGGGTGACGCCGGAGTGGATCCAGCGCACCGCGCGGGTGGTGCGCGACAGCGGTCTGCAGGTGATCATCGATCTCAACCTCATCACCGGAACCCCATCCCTGGCGGCGGCGTGGGCGCACCACGCTGAGCGCGAGCTGCCCGCCCACAGCATCATCGGCTTCGAGGTCGGCAATGAGCCCGACCTCTACGAGCGGACTATCTGGACCAGCGAGCTCGGCGGTACTCGCCTGGCCGTGCAGGCGCTCCCCGCCGCGATCACGCCGGTCAGCTACGCGCTCGCCTACCAGGCCTACGAACACGCACTGGCGAGAGCGGCGCCCGGAGTCCCGCTGCTGGCGCCCGCGCTTGCCCTGCCTCACCGCGACCGGACGTGGATCCGAACGCTGCTGCGCTCGCCCCATCCCCATCTGGGGACGATCAGCGTGCACATGTATCCCTACGACGCCTGTGTTGCCCGGAGGGCCGGAAATTACCCCACGATCAACCGCGTGCTCAGCCCACACGCCGTCACCGGCATGGGAGAGGCCGTCGGATCCGCGGTCACGATGGCCCGTCGGGACGGACTGCCGGTGCGCGTGACTGAGTTCAACTCCGTGACGTGCGGAGGAACGCCCGGGGTGAGCAACACGTTCGCCACGGCACTGTGGGCGCCCGACGCCCTGCTCGAGCTGGTGCGCTCGGGGGCGACGGCGGCCGACCTGCACGTCCGCGTGTTCTCGATCAACGCTCCGTTCCGGTTCACCGCGGACGGGATCCGCGCCCGTCCGCTCCTCTACGGGCTGATCACCTTCGCGCGCATGCTCGGCCCCGACTCCCGTCTGGTCGCGGTCAAACTCGACGCCCCGCCGTCGGCCGATCTCAGCGCGTGGGCGGTCAGGCGCGCTCCCGGCACACTCAACGTGCTGTTGATCGACAAGGGCCGCCGGTCGGTCCGGGTCAGGCTGCGTCTGCCGAGTTCACAGACAGCCACCGTGCAACGCCTGCTGGCGGCCAAGGCGAGCTCCACCTCGGGCGAGACGCTGGCCGGGCAGCACCTCAACGCCGACGCCCACTTCGCCGGTCGTTTCGATGCGCAACGGATCGCTCCCACCGACGGGGCTTACACGGTCGTGGTCCGGCGCTACAGCGCCGCCCTGGTCACGGTGCCGGTGGCGGCGACCACGCTCGCCGGCGGTGCGCGGTGACCTCTTGGCGCTACCCGCGCATCCCGCGGTAGCGTCGGATCAGGGCGTTGGTCGAGCTGTCGTGGTCGAGCTCGGGCTCGGTGGCTGACTCCAGCTCGGGGATGATGCGCTGGGCGAGCGCTTTGCCCAGCTCCACTCCCCACTGGTCGAAGGAGTCGATGCTCCAGATCACCCCCTGGGTAAAGACGCTGTGCTCGTAGAGAGCGATGAGCACGCCGAGGGTGTGGGGCGTGAGCTCCTCGGCGAGGATCACGTTGGTGGGCCGGTTGCCCTCCATCACCCGATGGGGAACGATCGCGTCCGGGGTGCCATCGGCGCGGACTTCGTCCTCGGTCTTTCCGAAGGCCAGCGCCTCGGCCTGGGCAAAGACGTTTGACATCAGTAGGTCGTGGTGGTCGCCCAGAGGGTTCAGCGACTTGCCGAAACCGATCAGGTCCACGGGGATCAGCTTCGTGCCCTGATGGATGAGCTGGTAGAAGCTGTGCTGACCGTTGGTCCCGGGCTCGCCCCAGAAGATCGCGCCCGTCTGGTAGTCCACGTGGCGTCCATCCAGGGTCACGTGCTTGCCGTTTGACTCCATGGTCAGCTGCTGCAGGTAGGCCGGGAAGCGCTTGAGGTACTGCTCGTAGGGCATGACGCCGACCGTCTGAGCGCCGAAGAAGTCGCCGTACCAGACGCACAGCAGAGCCATGAGAACGGGCAGGTTGCGCTCCAGCGGCGTGGTGCGGAAGTGCTCGTCCATCTCGTGAAAGCCGGCCAGCATCTCGTGAAAGCCGTCGGGGCCGACGGCGAGCATGGTCGAGAGACCGATCGCCGAGTCCATCGAGTAGCGGCCGCCCACCCACTCCCAGAAGCCGAACATGTTGTCGGTGTCGATGCCGAACTCCGACACCTTCTCGGCGTTGGTCGAGACGGCCACGAAGTGCTTGGCGATCGCCTCCTCGTCGCCGCCGAAGGCCTCAAGCGCCCAGTCACGCGCCGAACGCGCGTTGGTCATCGTCTCCAGCGTGGTGAACGTCTTCGAGGAAACGATGAACAGCGTCTCCTCGGCGGACAGGTCACGCGTCGCCTCGACGAAGTCGGTGGCGTCCACGTTGGAGACAAAACGGAAGGTCATGTCCCGCTGCGAGTAGTGGCGCAGGGCCTCGTAGGCCATCACCGGCCCCAGGTCCGAACCCCCGATCCCGATGTTGATGACGTTGCGAATCCGCTTGCCGGTGTGCCCCTTCCACTCGCCCGAGCGCACCCGCTCTGAGAACGCCGCCATCCGGTCGAGCACCTCGTGCACCTCGGCGACGACGTTCACCCCGTCGACGGTCAGCGAGCTGCCCTTGGGCATCCGCAGGGCGACGTGGAGCACCGAGCGGTTCTCGGAGACGTTGATCCGCTCCCCGGTGAACATCGCCTCTCGGCGCTCACCCAGGCCGGATTGCTCAGCGAGCTCGACCAGGAGGCCGAGGGTTTCATCGGTGATCCGATTCTTGGAGAAGTCCAGGAAGAGGCCGGCGCCTTCGGCGACGAGGCGTTCCCCGCGGTTCTCCTCGGCGTCGAAGAGCTCACGCAGATGGCGATCCCGGATCTGCTCGTAGTGCTTGGCCAGGGCACCCCAGGCGGGACGATCGCGGAGCATCGGGATGCTGGTCTGCGTGCTCATCAAGACCTCCAGGAGTCAGATGCGGTCAACCGGCGCGGTGGCGTGGCACAGCCACCGCCAGCATAAGGCTGTCGTGGTTCGGGATGTTGCCGTTCTGATGGTGGCCGCTTGCGGGGTGGGAGCTGCTGGGCGTGGTATATCGGCGGTAAGAGGATGAGCCTGCTACCCGACGATCCGCTCGTGCGCTGGATGATCTGGCTGGTCGTGGCCGTTTCGGTGGGCGCCCCGCTCATCGCCGCCGTCGTCCTGTTCATCAATCCCTGATTCTCGGCGGCGTGGGATAAGACCCCGGCGTAGTCCCGAAGATCTCCACGGCCGGGGCGTCGCGCGGCTTGACGCAGGGCGGCGGATTTCGAA
>JBAPXO010000173.1:0-3077 GCA_049284255.1 Solirubrobacteraceae bacterium
CTGCGGGGCCGCGGCCTGGGTTACCGCAGGCGCGGGATCGGCGGGGGGCGGAGCGGGCGCAGGTGCACTGGTGGCGCCCCGAAGCGCCGCCTCAAGCCGCTCGATCCTCGCCAGCAGCGCCACCGTGCTCGGATCGACCTCGGGCGCTGCCGCCTTGATGAGCACAAGCTCGAGCTGGATCCGGGCCTGGGCGCCGTTGGCCGTCGCCTCCAGGGCGCCGGAGACGAGGTCGAGCACGCGGATCACGTCGGTGCCGGCCAGCGCCCGGGACTGGGTGAGCAGCCGCTCGTCGCGCTCGGGGGTCACCCGCAGCTCCTCGGGTACCTCCTCGAGCACCTGGACGGCGAGCAGCTCGCGGGCGTGGACCTCGAGGTCGCGCAGGACCTGGCCGGGGTCGCGGCCGGCGTCGGCGAGCCGGGCGGCGCTGCGCAGGGCGGCCGCCGGATCATGGACGGCGACGGCGTCGAGCGCTTCGAAGAGCTGCTCGGCGTCAGCGACCCCGAGCACCGCGAGCACATCGGCCGAGGAGATCGGCTCGTCTCCGGCGTAGGTCACCAGCTGCTCGAGCGTGCCCAGGGCGTCACGGAAGCTCCCGGTGGCATGGCGGGCGATCACGGCCACCGCGCCGGCGTCGATATCGATGTGCTCCTGGGCGGCGACCCGGCCGATCACGCGCGCCACCTGCTCGACCGTGGGGCGGCCGAAGTCAAAGCGGTGGCAGCGGTCGACGACAGTCGGCAGCACCTTCTGGGCCTCGGTGGTGGCGAGCACGAAGATGGTGCGCGGCGGCGGTTCCTCAAGCGTCTTGAGGAAGGCGTTCCACGCCTGCTGGGAGAGCATGTGAGCCTCGTCGAGGATGTAGACCTTGTGGCGGCCCGAGATGGGTGCATAGGCGACCTTCTCTCGGAGGTCGCGGATGTCGTCGACCGAGTTGTTGGAGGCGGCGTCCATCTCGATCACGTCGAGCGACGTGGCGTTGGCGATCGACACGCACGACTCGCAGGTTCCGCAGGGTTCGATCGTCGGTCCTTGCTCGCAGTTCAGGCACGCGGCGAGGATCTTGGCCGTGCTCGTCTTGCCGGTCCCGCGTGAGCCCACGAACAGGTAGGCGTGGTGGACCTTGCCGCGGCTGACGGCGTTGGAGAGGGTGCGCACGACCTGCTCCTGGCCGACGACGTCGGCGAAGGTGCGCGGGCGGTGGCGGCGATAGAGAGAAGGCCCGGTGGACACGCACATTCGAGTCTAGAGCCCGTGCGGCGGCAAGCCTGACGGGCGAAAAAGTGGACCGTGCACCCTCTGTCGTTGCCGTTCCCGAGGCGCTGCCGCTGTCTCGTTGACTCCGGTCTGGCACTCCCGCTGCGCCTGGAGGTGACCGCTTAAGGCTGCTTCCTTCCGGACCTGACCTGGTTCACAGTTCTCCACCGCGACGGGACCTGACCATCACCGCCTCAAGACAGGGCGCTGACCCCGGGCCTATAGCCCCTCGAGAGGGAATTCAGCCCCGCTAGAGCGGATTGCGGGTACAGGGCACCGCTAGCACCCCGCCTAGCACGGTCCGCTTGGAATCCTAGACGGTCACCGGGGCGGCCGCCTGTATCTTCAGCCGGGACATGGCAATCGGCGTCATAGGCCTCGGATACGTGGGACTGCCGCTGGCGCTGGCCTTCGCGGAGGCCGGCGAGCTCGTGATCGCCGTCGACGTCGACGAGGCCAAGCTCGCCTCGATCGAGGCCGGCGAGTCCTACATCGAAGACGTCGACTCCGAGCGGTTGCGCGCCGTGGGAGACCTGATCGAGCCCCATCGCGACTTCGCGGCCCTGGCCGACGTCGACGCCGCCCTGATCTGCGTGCCCACGCCCCTGACCCGCAACCGTGAGCCTGACCTCGAGCCGCTGCTGCACGCCACCCGCTCGCTGGCCGAGGTCGTCCGCCCGGGTCAGCTGGTCGTGCTCGAGTCGACCACGTACCCGGGGACCACGCGTGAGCAGGTGGTGCCGCTGCTCGAGGCGGGCGGGCTGCGCGTCGGCGAGGACCTCGATGTCGCCTTCTCGCCCGAGCGCGTCGACCCGGGCAGAACCGACTACACGCTGCGCAACACGCCCAAGATCGTCGGCGGCATCACGCCGGAGAGCACCGAGCGCGCGGCTCAGCTCTACGGCCTGATCTGCGACGAGGTGGTGCGGGTCTCAAACCCCGAGGCCGCCGAGATGGCCAAGCTGCTCGAGAACATCTTCCGCTCGGTCAACATCGCGATGGTCAACGAGCTGGCGATGCTCGCCGACCGGATGGGCCTGGACATCTGGGAGGTCATCGACGCCGCCGCCACCAAGCCCTACGGATTCATGCGCTTTGAGCCCGGGCCCGGGATGGGCGGCCACTGCCTGCCGGTTGACCCGTTCTATCTGAGCTGGCGGGCGCGGGAATTCGATATGTCGACCGAGTTCATCGAGCTCGCCGGCAAGGTCAACCAGCAGATGCCCTACTACTGCGTGCAGCGCATCGAGCGCGCGCTCAACGAGGTCGAAAAGCCGGTCAAGGGGTCCCGGATCGCGATCCTCGGCGTCAGCTACAAGGGAGGCGTCGGCGACACCCGGGAATCACCCGCCCTGCGGATCATGGAAGTGCTCGCCCAGCGCGGTGCCCGGCTCGCCTACCACGATCCGTTCGTCCCCGTCCTGCCCGAGCTTGGCCTGCAGAGCTCACCGCTGACCGAGATCACCGACGCCGATGCGGTGGTCCTCGTCACCGCCCATCCCGGCATCGACCACCTCGCGCTCGCCAGGGCAGCGTCGCTGTTCGTCGATCTGCGCGGGGTCACCCGCGGGCTCCCGGCGGCCGACTTCGTCCGCCTGTAGTAACGGCTGAGGGCGCGGCCGGGCTGAGGGCGCGGCCGGGCGGGGGCCAGGACGCTCGAGGGCAGGCGCCCGAGCGCGGGACCTGTCCGCCCCAGACACTATTGATCACGCAGAGTCCGTTTTGCCGGTGCGAGATCACGAGTGTCCGGATAGCGGACACTCCAGAGCACGGTCATCAAAAGGAGCGCGAGCGTGCTCTCCAGTGTCCGCGCGCAGCTAGGC
>JBAPXO010000174.1:0-9234 GCA_049284255.1 Solirubrobacteraceae bacterium
AACCAGAACCACCCGTCGATCCTGCTGTGGAGCGTCGCCAACGAACTTCCGACTCCGCCGGGGCCTTTCGAGTCGCGCTACATCACCTCCGCGGCGGCGCTCGCTCACAAGCTGGACCCGACGAGGCCGGTCGGGATGGCAATCGCCGACTGGCCCGGGGTTCCCTGCCAATCGGCCTACGCGCACCTCGACGTCATCGGCTACAACGACTACTTCGGGTGGTTTGACTCCGGAGGCGGGTCAGACGACGACCCCGATGCGATGAGCCCCTTCCTGGACAGCCTGCACGCCTGCTATCCCAACAAGGCGCTGATGATCACCGAGTTCGGGTTCGAGGGCAACCGCAACGGGCCGATCGAGGAGCGCGGCACATATCAGAACTCGGCGGCGATGGCGGCGTTCCACCTCGGGGTGTTCGCCTCAAAGCCCTACATCTCGGGCGCCATGTGGTTCGCGCTCCAGGACTTTGCGGCTCGGCCCGGATGGGGCGGCGGCAACCCGTACCCCGATCCTCCGTTCGTGCAGAAAGGCGAGATCGATCTCTACGGCAATCCGGTCCAGCCCCTGTTCAACACGATCCAGTCGATCTACAAGTCGACGGTCCAGATTGCCCCGCCGGTGAGCGCGCTCAAGCGCTAGTGCCGCTCCCGGGATCGGGCACCGGCGTAAACCGGCAGCGCAAAAGCGTGGCGATCACTCGGAAGCCGTCCTTCGCGGTGAGCTTCTTGCCCTCGTCGGTGGCCCGGGCGCGGTAGTGCACCGGGACCTCGAAGATCCGCTCCTTGCGCTGGACAAGGCGCGCTGTGATCTCGGGCTCGATCGCGAACCCCGCTGAGCGCAGCGGGAGGCTGCGGAAGATGTCGGTGCGGATCATCTTGTGGCAGGTCATGATGTCGTGCAGGTACACGTTGTAGAGGACGTTGCAGGCCAGCGTGACGCCCTTGTTGCCGAGAACGAACAGGAACGAATGGCTCGTGTAGCCGTCGAAGGCGCGGACACCGAAGCTGGCGTTGGCTCGACCGTCGAGCAGTGGCGGCATCAGCAGGCCCAGGTCCTGGGGGTCATATTCCAGGTCGGCGTCGAAGATGCACGCGAAGTCGCCCCCCGCCTGCGCCAGCGCCGTCTGTATGGCCGCTCCCTTGCCCTGGTTGACCTCGTGCTCGAACAGCCGGACGCGACCGTCCCATTCGCAATTGCGCAGGATCTCCCGGGTGCCGTCGGTCGATCCGTCGTCGACAACGATGAGCTCGAAGTCGCTCGGGAGCTCGGTCTCGAGCACCTCGGCGATGGCGCGCTCCACGCGCTCGCGCTCGTTGTAGACAGGCATGAGAATCGAAAGCATGTGTGTGCCTTTACCGCATCGACTGGGCGGGCGCCGCTGGGGCTGTGCGCCCGCGAGGATGCGTGATGCTAGCGAAGCGCGCCGGGATCGGAGAGGATGCCGGAATGGACTTTGCCGCAGCCGGATTGCTCGACGGACTTGAGGGTGAGCAGCGTGAGCAGCGCGAGCAATTGCTCCAGCGCCTGGTCGACGACGGCTTTGATCCCGACCAGCTCAAGCAGGCGGTGGACGAGGATCGCCTGGCGCTGCTGCTCGTCGACCGCGTCCTGGGCGGAACGCACAGCGCTCGGGAGATCGAGGATGAGACCGGGCTGCCGGCCAAGACCATGATTCAAGTCAGGCGCCTGCACGGGCTGCCCGAGGTGGCGCCCGACGATCAGGTCTTCTCAGACGAGGACATCGAGGCTGCACGCTCGGTCAAGCTGTTCCTCGACGCGGGCTTCGATGAGGAGCGGATCGCCGAGATCACCCGCGTACTCGGTGAGGGGATGGCGAGGCTCTCGGCGACGATCTCCGCGGCGTTCGCGGAAACCTTCCTGCACAAAGGAGACGGCGAGGAGGAGGTGGCGCTGCGTTTTGCCACGCTCGCCGAGCAGCTGACCCCGGCCACGGTCCCGATCCTCGTGGCGGGATTCAAGGCGCACCTGCGCGAGAGCGTGCAGCGAGCGGTGCTCGGACGCGCCCAGCTGGAGACAGGTGCCACCGCGCGAGCTCAGGATCTGGCCGTGTGCTTTGCCGACCTAGTCGGCTTCACACGCCTGGGAGGTCAGGTCGAGGTTTCAGAACTTGGCAGCGTCGCCGGGCGCATGGCCCGGCTGGCGGCCTCGGTGAGCGAGCCTCCGGTGCGGCTAATCAAGACCATCGGCGACGCGGCGCTGTTCGTCAGCCCTGAGGTCGGACCGATGGTGCAGGTTGCGCTCGAGTTCGTCGACGCCGTCGAGGCCGAGGGCCTGCCCAGCCTGCGCGCGGGCATCGCCTACGGCCCCGCCGTGGAACGGGCCGGTGACTACTACGGCCATTCGGTCAACCTCGCCAGCCGGGTGACCGGGATCGCCCGCCCGGGGAGCGTCCTGTGCACCGAGGAGGTGCGCGACGCCGCCGCCGATGATTTCGAATGGTCGGCCGCGGGCCGGCACAAGCTCAAGGGCGTCTCCAGCCCCACCTCCCTGTATCGAGCGCGCCATCCGTCAGAGGACGGGGGTCACGACGACGGCGGCGCTAAGAAGAAACCCCGTGGAGGTCGATCACGAAAACGAGCGTCGAGTTAGCCGGAATCTTGGCCTGGGCGTTGCTTCCATAGCCGAGGCTCGGGGGGACGATCAGCTCGCGGCGACCGCCGACCTTCATCCCGATGAGGCCCTTCTGCCAGCCGGGGATGACCCCCGACAGCGGCAGCTGAGTCGGCTGCCCGGTTCCGTCATCCCAGGAGGCGTCGAACTGCTTGCCGCCCTTGTACAGAACGCCCACATACTGGACGGTGACCGTCGAGTTGGCGGTCACCGCCGGCCCGGTGCCGGTGATGAGATCCTTGACGACCAGGGTCTTAGGCGGTGGTCCCTTGGGGACGGCGACCGTCGGCTTTGTCTTGAGCGCCGCGGGCAGCGGCGTGGTCGAGGTGCTGGAGGCCGATGTGGTGGTGGAGCTCGAAGCGCTCGCCGCGGCCGCCGGGGTGCTTGCTTGCGTGGCGCCCTGGGACGGGGCCAGGACGACGCCAGGAGCCGTCGAGCTGGAGCCGCAGCCCGCCAGCGCGAGCGCGGCGAGGCCGGCCAGGGCACAGGTGAATGTCGATTTCTTAGGCATGGAATGCTCGAAAGTAGCGAAACGACATCGCGCCTGTCGAAGAGCCTGCGAAGAGTTCGCGCAGACTCGGGTCAGCCGGCGATGCGCTCCAGGACGTCGGCGTCGACGTCGTAATTGGCGTGCACGGCATCGACGTCGTCGGATTCCTCGAGCGCGTCGATGAGCTTCATGAGCCGGGCGGCGTCGGCCTCCTGAAGGGGCACACGGGATTTCGGGCGCTGGATCACATCGGCACTCTCGATGTCGACGCCGGCTTGAGTGAGCGCGTCGCGCACGGCGCTCAGATCCCCCGGCTCGGTAACGATCTCGTAGACGTCGTCGTCGAGTGAGATGTCCTCCGCGCCGGCGTCGATGGCCACCATCAGGTCATCCTCGTCGTAGCGTGAGGCATCGACCACGACGACGCCGCGCTTGTCAAACAGATAGGAGACCGACCCCGGCTCGCCGAGGTTGCCACCGTGCTTTGAGAAGGCATGGCGGACATCGGCGCCCGTCCGGTTGCGGTTGTCGGTGAGCGCCTCGATCAGCAGCGCCACGCCTCCGGGTCCGTAACCCTCGTAAACGACGCTCTCGATCTGATCGGCGTCAACGCCCTCGCCGGTGCCCTTGGCGATCGCGCGCTCGATGTTGTCCTTGGGCATCGACGCGTCCCGGGCCTTCTGGACGGCAAGCGCCAGGGACGGGTTACCGGTGGGGTCCCCCCCACCCTCCCGGGCGGCGACGGTGATCGCCCGCGCGAGCTTGGTGAAGTGCTGACCGCGACGCTGGTCGACGATCGCCTTTTTGTGCTTGATCGAGGCCCATTTCGAATGTCCTGACATCCCCGGTAACTATAGGAGCAGGCTCAGAGCCTTCGGGTGCTCGCGATACCAGGTGATCGTGGCCCGCAGACCGTCCTCGAGCCCCACGCGAGGCTCCCAGCCGGTGAGCGTTCGAAGCTTGGTGGTGTCGACCCACTGGCGGTCAATTTCTCCGTGGGGCACGCCGGCTCCTCGAATGTCAGGGGTCAGCGCTGCGCCCGCCAGGCGGCAGATCAACGCCACGACATCGCCCACCCGGTGCGGTCTTCCGCCGCCCGCGTTGAAGGCCTCGCCCCGCCCCCGGCCGTCGCGCAGCGCGCTCCAGAGCGCGAGGTAAGCGTCAACGGCATCCTCGACATAGAGAAAGTCACGTTCGGGCGAGCCGTCGGAGCGGATCACCGGCGCCCGCCCCGAGAGCGCGGCGGCGATCGCCTCGGGGACCAGCCGGGAGCGGTTGCTGTCACCTCCCCCGTAGAGGTTGGCGAAGCGGGTCACGGCCACCGCCATGCCGAAGGTGTGCCAGTAGGAGCGCGCGATGAGGTCGGCGGCGGCCTTTGAGACGTCGTAGGGGTAGGTGGGGACCAGCGGCTGGTCTTCGCTATAGGGAAGCTCGGGCTGGCGCCCGTAGGCCTTGTCCGAGGATGCGACGATCACGCTGGCCACGCCGTGCGCGCGGCACGCCTCGAGCACGATCCAGGTGCCGCGGACGTTGGTCTCGAAGGTGGACCGCGGTGCATGGTTGGCCGTTCCCACCAGCGTCTGGGCGGCGAGGTGGAAGACGCTGTCGACCGCGTACTCCGACAGCGCCCGCGCGACCAGCCCCTCCTCGCAGATATCGCCCCGCACGGTGGCGACGCGGGTAGCGACCCCCATCAACTCAAGCGCGGAGGTGACGGGCTCGTCGCGCCGGATGACGACCACGCGAGCCCCGTCGCGCACGAGGGCAGCGGTCAGCCACGAGCCGAGCAGCCCGTGAGCTCCGGTCACGAGCACAGAGTGCCCGTCGGCGGCCCTGGCTGGCGGGGCCGTCAACTCCACAGTTTCCAGGGCGCGGGCTCGGCGCCGTCCGATTTCCACAGATCATTGAGGAGCACCGCGTCCTTGTAGGTGTCCATGCAGTGCCAGAAGCCCTCGTGCCGGAAGGCGCGCAGTCCACTCGCCCCGGCCAGGCGCTCCAGAGGCTCGCGCTCGAGCACGCTGCGGGGCTCCAGAAGCTCGAGCACCGCTGGTTCGAAGCAGAAGAAGCCGCCGTTGATCCAGTGCTCGGAGCGCGGCTTCTCAGTGAATCCCAGGATTGTGCCGTCGCCGTTGAGCTCGGCGACGCCAAACGGCAGCTCCGGCCTGACGACGGTCATGGTCGCGGTCGCGCCGTGGCGGGCGTGGTAGTCGAGTAGCGCTCCGAGATCGATGTCGGCAAGGCCGTCGGCGTAGGTGAGGCAGAAGCCCTCGCCCCTGAGCTCCGACAGCTCGGCGGCGGCGAGGTGCAGTCGACCTCCGGTCGGGGTGTCGAGCCCTGTCTGCAGGCAGCGAACGTCGGTCTCAGCCGGCCATGTCTGCTCGTCGACAAAGCGCTGGACCTGCTCGCCCCGGTAGCCGGTGAGCAACAAAAAGCGGCGAAAGCCCTGGGCGAGGTAGATCTGAATCACGTGCCAGAGGATGGGCCGCCCACCGATCTCGACCATCGGCTTGGGGATCGACTGGGTGTGCTCCTGCAGCCTCGTGCCACGGCCGCCGCACAGGATCACCACGCTCGGTCTCACGGCCGGGCATTATCAGGCATCATCTTTGGTGGCATGTCCGCGCTCGAGCACCCCGCGATCTTCAAGGCCTACGACGTGCGTGGGCTCTACGGCGAGGAGTTCGAGGCAGCGACCGCACTCGCCATCGGACGCTCGTTCGTGCGCGTGATCGCCGAAGACGAGGGCAAGTCGCCCGACCAGCTGACCCTGGGCCTGGGGCGCGACATGCGCCTGACCGCGCCCGAGATGGCCGACGCCTACCGCGAGGGAATGGTGGCCGAGGGCGCGACCGTGCTCGACGCCGGGATGGTCGGGACCGAGATGCTGTACTTCCTGGTCGGCTCACGCGATCTCGACGGCGGCTTGATGTGCACGGCCTCGCACAACCCGCCCGCCTACACGGGCGCCAAGCTCGTCGGCCGCGGGGCCCTGGCGCTCTCGGGCGACGCCGGACTCGCCGAGGTTCGCGACAAGATCCAGGCTGGCCTCGGAGAAGCTCCGGGAGGCGGATCGGTGCAGGACGTGTCGATCTACGACGACTTTCAAGAGGCCGCGCTGAAGCTCATCGACGCCTCCTCGATCAAGCCGCTGAAGGTAGTGGTCGACGGCGGTAACGGGATGGCGGGCCCGATGGTCGGCCCCCTGCTCGATCGTCTGGGCCTGGACCTCGAGGAGGCCTACTGGACGCCCGACGGCAACTTCCCCGACCACCAGCCCAACCCGATGCTGCCCGAGAACCGGGAGTTCATCATGGCCGAGGTCGTCAAGCGCGGCGCGGACCTGGGGATCGCCTGGGACGGCGACGCCGACCGCTGCTTCTTCATCGATGAGACCGGGAGGTTCGTCGACGGCGACTTCCTGACCACGCTGCTGACCGACTCGTTGCTGCGCAAGGAGCACGGCGCCACGGTCCTCTATGACGTCCGGGCCAGCCGGGCGGTCGCCGACACCGCGCATCGCCTCGGCGGCCGGGCGCTCGTCAACCGCGTCGGGCACGCGTTCTTCAAGACCCGGATGCGCGACGAGAACGCGATCTTCGGAGGCGAGGTCTCCGGCCACTACTACTTCCGCGAGTTCTACAACGCAGACTCCGGCACGCTCCCCGCGCTCCTGATCCTCGAGCTTCTCTCTCAGCGCGACACGAAGATGTCCGAGCTGCTGGAGCCCTACCGGTCGCACTACTTCATCTCTGGGGAGATCAACTCCGAGGTCGACGACCAGGACGCCAAGATCGAGGAGATCGCGCAGCGCTACTCCGACGCCCGCCAGGACCGGCTCGACGGAATCTCGATCGACTACGACGACTGGCATTTCAACGTGCGCGCGTCCAACACCGAGCCGCTCCTGCGCCTGTGCCTGGAGTCGCTGACGTCACGCGAGGACATGGAGGCCAAGCGCGACGAGGTGCTGGACATGATCCGGTCGTGACGAGCGCCGAGGCGCCCGCGACGGGCGGCGACGCGGCGGCGGGCGCGCTCGAGCAGGCGCGCGAGGCGGGGATTCACGGCATCGCGCTCCCAACCCCGTTTCTCGTGGGCCGGATCAACTGCTGGCTGATTGAGGACGAGCCGCTGACCCTGGTCGATACCGGGCCCAACTCGGCCAAGTCGCTCGATGAGCTCGAGCAGGCGCTGCACGGCCTCGGACATCGCGTCGAAGATCTGGAGCTGATCGTCCTCACCCACCAGCACATCGACCACGTCGGGTTGGTCGAGATCCTCGCCCGCCGCTCGGGGGCCGAGGTCGCGGCTCTCCACCTCCTGGGTCCCTATCTGGAGGACTTCAGCGCCAGCGCTCGGGCAGACGACGACTTCTCGATGCAGGTGATGCTGCGCCATGGCGTGCCCGCGGATCTGGCAAGCGCGCTCGGGGCGGTCGGGAGCGCGTTTCGAGCCTTCGGCTCCAGTGGCCAGGTGGGCGTGGCCATGCGCGACGGCGACGAGCTCACGCTGCGCGACCGCAGCCTGCGCGCCCACCACCGCCCGGGACACAGCCCCTCTGACACCGTCTTCTGGGACGAGGCGCGCCGAATCCTGATCGGTGGCGACCACCTCCTGGCCAACGTCTCGTCAAACCCGCTGGTCAGCCGGCCGCTGGCCGGCGACGGGGACGCCGTGCCCGGTGGTCGTGACCGGCCCCACGCCCTGCGCGATTACATCGCCTCGATGTCGGTGACCCGAGAGGTTCCGGCCCGGTTCGTACTCAGTGGCCATGGTCCGCCGGTCACCGATCACCCCGCTCTCATCGACGAGCGCCTGCGCATGCACGATCGCCGCGCGCGCAAGCTGCACAAGCTGCTGCAAGAGCTCGGGCCCTCGACGGCGTACGGGCTCGCCTCTCAGATGTGGGGCAACGTCGCGGTCACCCAGGCTTTCCTGACGATCTCGGAGGTCCTCGGACACCTCGATCTCCTGATCGCCGACGGGCGCGTCGGAGAGGACAGCGATGGTGCCGTGACGAGCTTTAGAGCGCTTTGCTGAGGCATTGCGCGCCTCCTAAGTAGAAACCCGCAGAATCCGCCGGGTTCTCCCGGATCTGCGCGGCCCCACGTCGGCCGATAGCGACCGCAGACATGTCTGACCGCCGCACTAGCAGGGGTGGCGCCGACACGCGACCACGCGTGGCCGTCTCAAGCGCCCCGGATCAAACGACCCCGGACTACCCCGGGCTTCTCCAGCGCGTTCCAGCGATTCTTTATACCGCGCAGGCCGGCGTCAACGGCACATGGGAGTACGTGAGCCCTCAGATCGAAGCCATCCTGGGCTTCACCTCGCAGGAGTGGTGCGCTGACCCCCACATGTGGGCCAGCCGCCTGCATCCCGACGACGCCAAGCGCGTGCTCGGCGCCGAAGCCGAAGCGCTCGACGGCGGCTCGCCCCTCGGAGCGATCGAATACCGGCTGCGCCACCGCGACGGCCGCATCGTATGGCTGCGCGACGACGCCCAGCTCGTTACCGCCAAGGACGGAACCCGCCGCTGGCACGGGGTCATATCCGATATCAGCGAACGCAAGCTGGCCGAGGCCGAGCTTGAGCGCCGCGCCGCTCAGCAGGCCGCCGTCGCCCGCCTGGGCGAGCACGCGCTCGAAGGAGCGAGCACCCTGGAGCTCTGCCAGGAGGCAGTCGCCGCGGCCGCCCAACTCATCGGGGTCGAGATCGCGGCGGTGATCGACCTGCTTCCCAACCGTGACGCCTTCACCTTCCGAGCCGCGGTCGGGCTCGCCGGCTCCGATACCGAGGTTCCCGTGCCCGCTGGGAAGTCGTCGCAGGCTGGGTACACGATCCTCAAGGGCGCGGCCGTGGTCGTCACCGATTGGAAGCAGGAGCGCCGTTTCACCTGCTCCCCGGTGCTCGAGGGCAAGGGCGTGCGCAGCGGTCTGACGGTGATGATCGAAGGGCGTCGGGCCCCGTTCGGGGTCCTCGGCGTCCACTCCCTTGGCGTTCGCGACTACGCCGGCGGCGACCTCGATTTCGTGCAGGCGCTGGCCAATGTCCTCGGTGATGCCTTCGAGCGCCAGCTCACCGAGGACGACATCCGCCACCGAGCGCTGCAC
>JBAPXO010000175.1:0-1517 GCA_049284255.1 Solirubrobacteraceae bacterium
GGTGGAGAGCATCGGCGAGTCGCGCATCCAGCGCCTTGTCTCGCTGGTACTGCTGGGCGACCTGGTGTCGATCTATCTCGCGGTTCTGGCGGACCGCGACCCGGCGCAAATCGAGGTCCTGAGCAAGCTCAAGGGGGCACTCGCCAACCAGCTGGCATAAGCCCGGCAAACCTTGACACGACCGTGGTAGGGTTTGTGATGTATGCGGGCTCTGACGATCCACGAAGCTGCGACGACGACCGGGTGGTCGTCTCGAATGCTGCGTTACGTCGAGCAGGCGGGGTTGGTAGCCCCGGCCCGGTCGCCCTCGGGCTACCGCCTGTATGGACCCGAGCAGCTGCAGCGGCTGCGCACACTCAAGGAGCTGCTGGACCGTTTCGAGCTCTCGCTCTCGGATGTCGCCTTCGCCGCGCGGCTGGACGGCGACGCCGAATTGCGCGACGCGGTCACGGGCTGGCTGCGCTCGCGGGCAAGCCGGCCCGCGAACGTCGAGGACGAGGACTGGCTGCGCTTCGAGCAGGACAAGCACGAGAGATTGCTGGCGGCCGCGACCGTCTGAGGCGCTCGCCGTCCGGGCGCCCAACCAAGACCATTAACGAAGCCTGGAGAGAACATGAGCACGACCGTGGCAAAGACCGACTTTAAGGTTGCCGACCTGCAACTGGCGGCCTTCGGCCGCAAGGAGATCGAGCTTGCCGAGCACGAGATGCCCGGCCTGATGGCGACGCGGCGGGAGTTCGCCGACAGCCAACCGCTCAAAGGCGCCCGGGTCACGGGCTCGCTGCACATGACGATCCAGACCGCGGTGCTCATCGAGACCCTGACCGCGCTCGGCGCCGAGGTGCGGTGGGCGAGCTGCAACATCTTCTCGACCCAGGATCACGCCGCGGCCGCAGTCGTCGTGGGCCCTGAGGGCACTCCCGAGGATCCCCAGGGGGTCCCGGTGTTTGCCTGGAAGGGCGAGACGCTCGAGGAGTACTGGTGGTGCGCTGAGCAGGCGCTGACCTGGCCCGAGGGCGAAGAGATCAACATGATCCTCGACGATGGCGGCGACGCCACGCTGCTCGTTCACCTGGGCGCCGAGTACGAGGCGGCGGGCGAGGTGCCGGATCCGTCGACCGCCGACAACGAGGAGCATCGGGTGATCCTCACCCTCCTGACGCGTTCGCTGGGGGAGGACCCGCAGCGCTTCACGCGGATGGCCGGATCGATTCTGGGCGTGACTGAGGAGACCACCACCGGAGTCCATCGGCTCTACGAGTTCGCTCGTGACAACAAGCTGCTGTTCCCGGCGATCAACGTCAACGACTCGGTCACCAAGTCCAAGTTCGACAACAAGTACGGGTGTCGGCACTCGCTGATCGACGGGATCAACCGCGCCACCGACGTGATGATCGGCGGCAAGCTCGCGGTCGTTTGCGGCTACGGCGATGTCGGCAAGGGCTGCGCGGAATCGCTGCGGGGACAGCGCGCCCGCGTGGTGGTCACGGAGATCGACCCAATCTGCGCGCTGCAGG
>JBAPXO010000176.1:0-2085 GCA_049284255.1 Solirubrobacteraceae bacterium
CCGCCACGCTGCTCGCCCAGGCGATCGTGCGCGAGGGCATGAGGGCGCTCGAGGAGGGAGCCAACCCGATGCTGCTGCGCCGCGGCATCGAGGATGCGACAGAGCTCGTGGTGTCCGAGCTGCAGCGCGGCGCGCGGACGGTCTCCGGGCTCGACGATCTGACGCATGTCGCCACGATCGCCGCCAAGGAGGACGAGAGGATCGGCACGGCGGTCGCCCGCGCGCTCGATCGCGTCGGACCCGAGGGCGTCGTCACGATCGAGGAGGCCGACCTGCCCGGGATCGAGGTGGAGTTCGTCGAGGGCATGCACGTCGAGAACGGCCACTTCTCGCCGTACCTCATCCAGGACACGCAGCGGATGGAGACCGTCTTCGACAACCCCTACATCCTGCTGACCAACAAGTCGATCGCCCACATGCAGGATCTGATGCCGACGCTCGACGCGGTGATGAAGTCGCCGCGGCCGCTGATCATCTTCGCCGAGAAGGTGGAGGGCGCGGCCCTCGGGCTGCTGGTTCAGAACAATCAGCACGGGACATTGCGAGCCGTCGCCGTCCGGGCACCGGGGTTCGGCCACCGCCGGATCGCCCACCTTCACGATCTGGCGGCGTTCACCGGCGGTCAGGTGATCGCCGAGGAGGCCGGGCTGACGCTCCAGCACGTCAAGCCCGAGACGTTCGGCTCGGCCCGCCGAGTGGTCATCACCGATGACGCCACCGTGCTGGTGGAGGGGGCCGGGACGGCCGAGCAGGTGCAGGCGCGACTGAGCCAGATTCGGGTGGAGCTCGATCGCGCCACCCAGGACACCGATCAGGAGGTGCTCCGCGAGCGGCTGGCCAAGCTGTCGAGCAGCCTGGCGGTGATCCACGTCGGGGCCGCCACCGGTCCGGAGCTGAAGGAGAAGCTGCGCCGCTGTGAGGGCGCCCTGGCGGCCACCCGTGCCGCGGTGAGCGAGGGGATCGTCGCCGGCGGAGGGATCGCGCTCCTGCGGTCTGCACCGGTCCTCGATGACACCGGGCTGGAGGGCGACTACCTGCGGGGCGCCGAGGTGATCCGCGATGTCCTCGCCGAGCCGCTGTATTGGGTTGCGACCAACGCCGGCTACGACGGCCAGGCGGTGATCGACCAGGTCCGCGAGATGCCGCCCGGGCATGGCCTCAACGCGCTCACCGGGCAGTTCGGGGACCTGTTCGCCGATGGCGTGATCGACCCGCTGCGGGTGACCCGGCTGACGATCCAGCACGCAGCCTCGGTGGCGGCGCTGATGCTGACCACCGAGGCCCTCGTCGCCGAGGAGCTGGTGGCCCAGCCCGGCGCCGTGATCGCCCCCGGGTTCGGTGATCTGGCGGAGGGCCTCGCGCGGCCGTCGTCCCCGGTGTAGCTCGAGCGCCGCTCGGGGGCGGCGACTGATTGGGGCCTTGCTCGGTCACGGTCCACGTCGGGCGAGCATGGTGTCGCCGACACCGACGGCGCGGGTAGGATCGGGTTGTGCGCGCCTCGCCTGTTCCGACGGACCCTGCCGCGCAACTCCAATGGCTGGTCGACCGTGCAGAGATCTCCGATCTGCTGATCGAGTTTGCGCGGGCGCTCGATGCTCGCGACGGGCGCGCGTACGCGGCGTTGTATGCCGAGGACGGTGTGCTTGAGCTTCCGGGGGGTGTGCGGATCGAAGGCGGCGAGCAGCTCTCGGTCGGAGTCGCACGCACACTCGGGCCGTATCACGCTGTCTGGCACCTGAGTGCGAACCACATGATCGACGTCGACGGTGACGTCGCCCGGACGCGCAGCTACCTCATGGCCGTGCACCGCCACGACGCCGAGGCGCATCGTCATGCGACGGGCGCGGGCTGGTACGACAACCGCCTGCGCCGCACCAACGCCGGCTGGCGGCTGACGTCAGTCCGGCTCGAGATGGTCTGGCGGGCTGGCAACGGGCCATTGCCCGGCGAGCGGTCCGATTGAGAGCTGAGCCTCGCGTTCGCGCGGGGTTATCGGCCGGTGAAGTTGGCGGGCCGGCGTTCGATGAACGAAGTCATGCCCTCGGCGCCGTCCTGTGTTCGCAGGAGGGCGACCATGTCGTCGTT
>JBAPXO010000177.1:0-5583 GCA_049284255.1 Solirubrobacteraceae bacterium
GCGGTCGCCTGGGCGCGTGAGGAGCGCGGTCGACCGGCCCAGCTGCGGTTTCTGGCGTGGAGTGCGGCGGTCGTCGTGGGGGTACTGGGTGCGATCACGTTGGCCAGCGGCGTCGGGCTGGGTTGGCTGTCGACCGCGCTGTTCTCGACGCCCGCCAAGGTTCACCTGGCGATCACGCCCGCCACCGGGGTCGGCTGGACCGTCTCCTCGTTGCTGGGCGACGTGGGAATCACGACTTCGGCACGAGGGCTGGAACACGGCTTCGGAACGGTGGCGTTCGCGATCACGGCCATCGTCGGGCTGGTGTTGCTCATCCGCGTGCGCATCCCGACGCTCGTGCCCTACCTGGGCGCGTTCCTGATCGTGGCCGCCGCGGGCGGCCCCGCCGCGTGGCCGTGGTACTTCACCTGGGGCCTGGTCCTGACCGCGGCCTGCCGCCGCCCGCCGCGCTCGATCGTGCTGGCGCTGGCGATCGCTGTCTCGGTGTTCGTGGTCAAGCCCAGCGGGATCCTGCTGCTGTCGATCGGTAGCGCGCCCGCGGTTCTCATCGCCTACGCCCTGATCGCAGCCGCTTTCTGGTACCGCTGGCGCCGGTGGGGAGGGGACCGAGACGGCGACGGCGGTCACGGGTACCCATCTGAGAGACCAGCGCTCCCGGACGGCTCGTCGGCGCTGGTCAGAACCTGAGCGCTGTGTCCACCCTCGCGCCAGATGCGCCTCACCCCAACGTGGTCGCGGCTCGCTCCGGTACTCCGGGCCTGGACGCGCTCGCCATCGCGTTGCCGACGGCGCTGGCGGCCGTCCTGTGCCTGATCGCGATCACGAGTCGCAGCCTCGGTTTCGACGAAGGAGCGACCGTCGCGATCGCCTCCCAGCACGGCGCCGCGCTCGGCACGGCGATCGGTCGTGACGGCGGCAACATGTCGGGCTACTACCTGCTGATGCACGTCCTGATCGGTGCCTTCGGCAACGGCCTGCTCGTGCTCCGGCTGCCATCGGCGCTCGCCGGCACCGCCACCGTGGGCCTCGTCGCGGCGATCGGCCTGCGGCTTGCGGATCGGAGGGTGGCCGTGATCGCCGGGCTGCTGACCGCGGTCAGCATCTCGCTCGTCTATTGGGCTCAGACCGCGCGGGGATACGCGCCGATGGTCGCCTTCGTGACTGCGGGGTTCCTCGCCTACATCGTGCTCGTTGAGAGCTCAGACGGTGGCGCCGCCGGTCCCGGGACTCGCCGCATGCCGTGGGGATCGTGGATCGCCTACGTGGTGCTGATGGTGCTCGCCAGCTACTCGAGCTTCGTCGCCGTGCTCGTCATCCCAGCCCAGCTGCTCGTCCTAGTCCGGCGCCCGGTTGCGGCTCGCCGCCTGATGGGCGCGCTGGTGGCGGTCGCGGTGTGCTGCATCCCACTCCTGATCCTCGCCGCGCGCCGGGGCTCCGGCCAGCTCTTCTGGGTTCCCCGCCCCTCACACAAGGTCGAGACCCAGGTGCTCGAGTCGCTGACCTCGGCGGGATTGCAGCCGAGCTTTCACCGCACCGCCTCCACCTACGTGCTGCTCGGGCTGACGCTGCTGGCGCTGCTGGGGATTGTGATCCTGGTGGTCAGAAGGCTGCGACGAGGCGAGGCGGGCTGGGCGCCGGTGATGCTGCTCGCGTGGCTGATCGTGCCCGTCGCGCTCACCTTCGTCTATTCGCTGCTGGCCCAGCCGCTGCTCCAGCCCCGCAACCTGATCATGTGCGTACCGGCGCTCGCGCTTGCCTTGGGACTCGTGCTCGGTGATCGGCGCGTGCCGCTCGTGGCCGCCGCGGCGGCGCTGGTGGTCGTGGTCGGGCTGCGCGCCTGGCAGCTCGGGGCCAGCTACGGCGTCTCACCTGAGCCGTGGCACGTCGTGAGCGCCGACATCCTGGCCCGCGCCCGCCCCGGGGATTGTGTTGCCTTCTATCCCGAGGACGCGCGCAACCCGTTCCAGTACTACGTCGGCGCCAGCTCGGCCTCCGTCAGTCGGGCGCCACGCTCGATCCTGCCGGTGATCCGCTCCGGCGTGGTCAAGCCCTACGTCGAGGACTACGTGGTCCCCTCGCGCGCCGAGCTCATGCGTGCCGGTGCCGGCTGCCGGCGTCTGTGGTTCATCTCGAGCCACGAGGGTGACCCCACCGGGCCGGCGGAGTCAAAGCGCCACCGGGCGGCCTACTTCGCGCTCGACGCCGAGCTCGAGGGCCTGTTCGGTCGCGCGCCCGTCCAGAGGTACGGCTACGCCCCGCTCATCCACGTGCAGCTACTGCCGCACGGGTTGAGGTGATCCGCGCGTTGGGCGCGGGGGTCGGCTAGGGGCGCAGCGTGGTGCTTACGAAGGTCAGCGGCGCCAGCACCACGAGGAGGACGAAGCTCACGGTCACCAGGAGGTGAAACCATTTGCCGCGCACGTAGCGGGCGAGCACGATCAAGGCCGGAAACGCGGTGATCAGCATCCGGGGATTGGGTGGGACGTACTCGGAGGTAAGGGCGAGAACGGCGATCCCGAGCGTCCACACGATCGCCCCGGCCGAGACCTCGTGGCGCGAGTACCACATCAGCACGAGCATCACCACGAGCAGCACGGTTCCGGCCAGCCCGACCACGAGGTTGAGGTTGACCGACGGCTCGTTGAAGTGGCTGAAGGAGATCTCGGCGGCTAGCCGGGTCGCCAGGTGGACGATCGCCAGCGGGTCGGTCTTCTCGCTCCAGCCGTGGTGTTGGGCGATGTAGTTGGCAAAGGGGCTGCCCGTCCACGCCCACAGGAAGGCGGCGAAGGCCGCGGCGCCGGAGACCGAGAGCGCGGGCGCGGCGAGGCTGGCTCGCGCGCGTTTCCACGACCAGCCGCAGCGGCGGAACTCGAGCAACGCGGTGACCGCGCAGGAGAAGACGAGCACCAGACCCACCGGCTGCACGGCGGTCCCAAGGCCCGCGAGCACGCCTGCCAGGACCCATCGGCGCTTCTGGAGCGCATACAGGCATCCGGCGGCCAGTGGAAGCAGCAGGCCCTCCGAGTACACCATCGAGAAGATGATCGCGCCGGGGAAGACGACGAACAGGATCGTCGCCCGGCGGGCGACGTCGACTCCCCACCAGCTCCTGGCGAGCCGGTGCACCATCACGGTGGCGACCCATCCTCCGATCCCCGAGATGACGATTCCCGAGACCGTCGACGCCCAGATCTGGTTGTGAACCGTGAGTGTCGTGAACACCGGCTCCAGCAGCCAAATCGTCAGCGGATACAGAGGGAAGAAGCCGAGCGTCGTCTGCAGGTAGGAGACGTGACCCGGATACCCGTGGTTGGCCAGTTCCCGGTACCAGAGCCCGTCCCAGTGGGCGAGCTCGCCCTGGATGTCGTGGTGGCCGAAGGTGCCGTTGAGATAGGCGGCGATCAGGATCGCGATCCGGACGGCCAGGTAGATGACAGTGATCCACAAGAGCTCGCGCCGGGCCCAGGGCGAGAGGCGCCGCCGCCGCGGGCGCGCCCGGCGCGCTATCAGTTCGGGGGTGTCGGCTATCGCCGCCGCGGCGGATGTGCTCGGACGCAGCTCGTGCACCTCAGAGACCGTGAATCCGTCCTCACGGCTCGGCACAGCCTCCGCTTCGGTTATCGGCGGTTCCCGCTCGGGTAACGGGTGCTCTGTAGATGCGGTTGCCACGGCCGCGGAGTCTAGGTCCAGCTAGGTAAGGAAACGGTATGTCGCTAACAGAACACCCATCAAATGCAGTGATTTCACTTCTACCCGCGCTCGAGGTCCCGCAGCCCGCCGAGCCGGCCACTCCCGCGGTGCCCGACGCTCCGGTGACCCCGGCGGATCCGGATCCCGGCACTCCGGCCGCCCCAGAGGAGCCCGCCACCGTGCCCGCTCCCCAGGAGCCCGCTACGCCGGCCGTGCCCGAGCCCTCCCAGCCCGACCCGGGCCAGATGCTCGCCGCCTGAGGCTCAGTGGGCGTTAGGACAGCACGTGCCTGATCGCGTCGGCGACCATCTGCGGATGGCGCTGGGGCAGCAGGTGCCCCGCGCCCGGGCAGGCAACCAGGTGAGCGTCTGGGATCTGCTCGGCTAGCCGGCGCGGCGCTTTGGGAGGGACGACGCGGTCGCCCGTTCCGGTGAGGATCGTCGTCGGCGCTGCTATCGCTCCCAGGCGCGCCTCGAGCGCGGGCAGATCACGGATCAGATACCGCTGTTCAGCGGCGTAGGCCCGCCAGGCTGCGGGCTCGAGGAGCTTGCGCCGCGCGGTTGAAACGTAGCCGGGGTCGATCCCGACCCGCTTGGCGAGGCGCGGTGCCAGGCCCGGCACCGAGAGGGCCATTCCGAGCCCGCCCATCGTCGTGGCGCTGGTCAGCTCCGCCGCCACCGGTGCGGCCAGCCAGCGCTCGGCGGGGTATAGCGCCGCCGTATTGGCGGCGGGGGCGCACAGCACGAGCGCCGACACACGCTCCGGGTAATGCACGCCCAACCAGGCGGCGATCGCCGCTCCGAGGCTGTGGCCAACCACGGTTGCTCGCTGCGCGTCGTGAGCCTCGAGCGTCGCCAGTGCCGCAATGCCATTTCCGGCCAGATCCTGGGCGCGGCTGTGCCCGTCCCACCCCGGACGGTCCGCTGCGATGGCGGCGAAACCGTCTCCCAGGTCGGCGATCACGGCATCCCAGTCGGCCGCCCCGCCGGGCTGGCCGTGCAACAGCAGCACGGGGTTGCCGTTCGCCCTCACCGGCTCGGCCGCGGGTCGCTCAGGGCTAGGACGCGGCCTTGCGAAAGCCGGGTCCGTCGCCCATCTGCTGCAGGCCGGAAACCGCGTACCCAGGTTGATCGGTCGACTCCGTCATGCCGCCGGTGAATGCTATCTATCACCGGTGTCCCGAGGACTCCCACAGCACGCCAGAGCGGGCATACTAGGACCGTGACGTCAGCGCTCCTATCCGAGGCGCTCGCACCGCTTCGAGCCAACCCTAGGGGCGCCGCGATCCTGCTTGACATCGACGGAACCCTGGCGCCCATCGTCGAGCACGCCTCGGACGCCCACGTGCCCGAGTCGACGCGCCAGCTGCTGATCTCGGTGGCTCGCGCGTATGGGCTCGTGGCATGCATCAGTGGACGTCGCGCCTCGGAGGCGCGCGCGATGGTCTCGATCGGCTCGATCAGTTATCTCGGCTCCCACGGCGTCGAGCTGCTGCGTGCCGGCTGGACCGAGGCTCAGCGAGATCCCGCTGTGGATGAGTGGGTGAGAAGGATCCAGGAGTTCGGTGCCGAGAACGACACCTCGGAAACGCGGCGCAGCCGCGTCCGCCTTGAGGACAAGGGGGCGATCGTCGCCTTCCACTGGCGAGGGGCCCGTGACGAGGAAGCCGCCAAGGCGGCGATCGACGCGATCGCCGAGCGTGCTGAGGCGGCCGGGTTGCGCACCCACTGGGGGCGGAAGGTGCTCGAGGTCCGGCCGCCGGTCAAGATCGACAAGGGCGAGGGCATTCGCTGGCTGCTGGGCCAGACCGGCGCGCAGATCGACTCCGCGCTCTACGTCGGCGACGACACGACAGACCTGGACGCGTTTGGAGCGCTCGGCATGCTCGTGGAG
>JBAPXO010000178.1:0-11705 GCA_049284255.1 Solirubrobacteraceae bacterium
TCCGTTATCAGTCACAAACTCGTAGTTGCCGCTGCACTGCTGCGGCGAGTACTGAGCAAGGCCGGTTGTCGTGCCGATCGGGGAGACGAGCACGGGGTGGCCGCTGACCGTGGGCCCGACGCAGTAGACGCCCGTCTGCGGGTTGGTAACCGTCGAGAACCCGACCTGGCCGTTCAGTGTTGGGTTGCCGGTGCTGTTGACGACGACGGCTGCGTAGGCGATTGCGCTTCCGGCAGCGCCGGTCGCACCGGTGGCCCCGGTGGCGCCGGTGGCGCCCTTGGCGCCTGCGGGAATCTGCCCCTTCTTGAAGTCTGAGGACAACAGAGAGCGCGACTTGATGTTCTTGGCGGTAATCGTGCCCTTTGCGATCTGGCTGCCCTTGATGAGCTTGGAGGCGGCGTAGGCCGTGCCCCCGCTTACAGCGAGTAGAAGTGCCAGCGTCGCGACGACGTTGGCGTAGGTCAGCCGTCTGCTGACGGCTCCCAGATGCCCCTTCACGGAGATCTCCTTTGTTTGGCCCTCGGTCCCCGCCGCATCAGCGCCCAGCCGTGCGGCCGCCCGGGATTCTAATCAGTTTTAGTGAGGATTGGGTAGATCCGACGCGGGGACGGCAACCGGCAACCGTGAGCTAGGCGGTACGGCCGGCTCGCGCCGCTCGCCGCTGTGCGGAGAGCTCCCGGGCGCGCTGATGCTCGACGAGGCGTCCAAGCTGGGCGACGCTTGTCTTCAGGTGCGAGCTCACGCCCGGGCCAGCGATCCGCTCGGCGATCCAGCCTGAGATGCCGGCGCCCGCCACGCCGTAGGCCAGACGAATCTCGGCGCGGGTGCGCCCACCCGGGGCGGGGCGCAGACGCCAGCGTCCGCGCTGGTCGATTCCAGTGACCGAAGTCCAGGCGAGTTCACGGGGCGGTTCCCACTCGACGATCTCGATCAGCCCACCGACCTCGGCCGAGCCCACGCGCAGGAGCATCCGGTAGCGTGCGCCGAGCCCGGTCGGCGCGTCGCTCTCGACCTCCCAGCGGGTCACGCCGGACATGAAGTCGAGGGCGCGCTCCGAGTCCGAGACGATCTCCCAGACCGTCTCCTGGGGAGCGGAGACGACCCTGCTGGCGACGGCCCTCATCCGATTACCGGCAGTCGCCGCTCGGCGGCGAGGGCGTCGAGGGTCTCCTGCATGAGGCGCAGGAGGTGGTCATAGATCTCGTCGATGTCGGGATCCGGGCCGAACTCCGCCTCGAGATCGATCGGCGGCAGCGTCTCGACCGTGATCTTCGAGGGCAACGGGACATGGCCGAGCATGTCGCCGACGTTCAGGCCCCAGGGGATGGCCAGCGAGATCGGCAAGACCTTGAGGCGGAACATCCGGTCGAGTGCGAGCAGCCGGGCCAGGCGCTCTCCCCGGGACAAGAAGAAAGCCGTCTCCTGGCCCCCGATCGAGACCACGGGGACGATCGGGACGCCCGCCTGGAGCGCCAGGCGGATGAAGCCCTTGCGCCCGTTGAAATCGACGCGGTTTCGATCCCAGGTGGGACGGTGCACCTCGTAGTCGCCCCCCGGGTAGACGAGCAGTGCCGCGCCCGACTTCAGGGCCTTGCGAGCGTTGTCCGGAGACGCCGCGACCGTGCCGAAACGGCGCAAAGAGCCCAGGCCGGGCATCGAAAGCACGAGGTTGTGCGCAAGCTGGTAGAAGGCGCGCTCGACGCCGAAGTAGGTGTTGAAAGCGAGCGTGAACACGAGCGTGTCCGGGGTCATGTTGCCGCCCGAGTGGTTTCCGACCATCAGCACCGGACCCGAATCGGGGATGTTGCCCAGGCCTCGAACCTCGCCTCGGTACCAGAGGCTGGCGAACAGCCACATCAGCGGCAGACGTTCGCGGATGAAGTCGGGGTCACGCTCGTCGAGATCGGCGCGGGGGATGCGACGCTGGGCTTGTGAGGCGAGCTCGCGCAGCGCCCGTCCGACCAGCGACGACGAAGACTTGCCGTTTGAGGGCTCAGTCTCTTGGGTCAGATGGCCGTTGGTGGCGGCGTGCCCGTTGCTGCCAGCTCTGCCGGCGATGCCGGTGTCTGCCATGTCGGGATCTTAGGCGGCCTGGGCGCCGGGGGCGGGAGGCGCGGTGGCCGGTCGCGGCTCGGCCATCGACGTCTCGGCGCGGGCGAAGAAGTCCATCAGCAGATCATTGGTCACCCCGGGCTGCTCGACCTGGGGGACGTGACCGCAGGCCGGGAGGGTGATCTGCTCGGCCTTGGGCAGCCACCGGCGGACGTGCCGACTAAAGGCGGCCGGGATCAGGCGGTCGTGGGTTCCCCAGACGAACAGCGCCGGGCTCTCGAGCTCGGCGAGGCGAGGATAGAAGCCGTGCCGGCCGTAGGGCGCCTCGAGGTAGATGTTGCGAGCCGAGGCGAGGAAGGCCAGCCGGGCCCCCGGGGAGTGGTAGATGCGGCGGAACTCGTCGACCATGAGGTCGCCGACCTCGGGATCGATCAGGTCCCGGTCATAGAACATGCTCCAGAACTGCGACGCGACCTGCTTACGCGTGAACCCGTGGGGGAGAAGGCCGAACTCCGGACGCAGGAGCCTGACCAGCGGGTGAAAGCCCCGCTTGACCCAAGCGACGGCCGGGCACAACAGTCCGAGCGCCCGGACACGTTCAGGCGCGATCAGCCCCATCTCGATCGCCACCCTCCCGCCCATGGAGTTGCCGACGACGTGAGCCTGGGCGATGCCCTGGCGGTCCATCAGCCCGAGCATCGTCTCGGCGTACCAGCGGGCGTTGTACGGTGCGCGGGCGGGCTTGCTCGAGGAACCGAACCCCGGCAGATCCGGAGCGTGCACGCGATAGCGCTGGCTGAGGGCGGCCGCAGTCTCAAACAGCGAAGCCCGCGTCCCCCCCAACCCGTGTAGGAGCAGGACGTCCGGGCCGTGGCCCATGGTCAGGGTGGAGACGCAGTGGCGCCCGACGGGGACGTCGTGGATCTGCAGCAGCGGCGGGCGTCCGCCGGGAAGCCGGAACATCCCCTCGAAGCCGACCGCGTAGTCGAGGTTGCCTCGGACGTCGAGCTGGCGGCGCTCGAAGGCGTCGATCCCCGAGAGATCTCCCTGGCGCAAGGCGAGCCAGGTGACCGAGTCGGTGCAGATGGTGACGTCAGGGTCGCGCCGGGTCGCTCCCTTCCTGACCCGGGCGCCGTGCTCGGTGCAGCGCACCTCCCAGGTATGGCCGAGGTCGCCGAGCTTGATGTGGTACGTGGCATCGAAGCCCGGATCCGAGCCCAGGTAGCGGTCGGGCAACGTGCGAAACGCGAGCTCGACTTCGGAGAGACGATAGGCCCGCGCGGGGTTCATCGACATCAGCTCGGGACGCTAACGGTCGGCTCGGATTGGTGGTCTGGCGAGCGCTAGGGTTGCCGCATCTTGCGCACGGTTTCGCTCCACGACACGCTCACGGGGGAGGTTCGACGGCTCGAGGCCGAGGACGGGCGCCGCGTGCGGGTCTACGCCTGCGGCCCCACCGTTTATGCCCGCGTGCACGTAGGCAACGCGCGCCCGTTCGTCGTCTTTTCCCTGCTCAAGCGGTTTCTCGTCGCCGAGGGCTACGACGTGACCCTGGTCGGCAACGTGACCGATATCAACGACAAGATCTACGCTGCGGCGGCCGCGTCCGGGGTGAGCAGCGAAACCCTGGCCGCAGGGATGACTGCCGCCTACATCTCCGACACCGACGAGTTCGGGCTCGGCCGGCCTGACTACGAACCGCGGGCCAGCGACACCATCGGGGGGATCGTCAACCTGATTCAGAGCTTGATAGATGGCGGACATGCGTATGAAGTAGAGGGTGACGTCTACTTTGCGGTCCGTTCCTACCCGAATTACGGAGAACTATCCCATCGCGACGTAAACCTCATGGACCAAGGCGAAGGCGTGGAGGGCGCGGACCGCAAGCGCGATCCGCTTGATTTCGCGCTCTGGAAGGCCCACAAGCCCGACGAGGACACGTTTTGGGACTCGCCCTGGGGCCGGGGGCGCCCGGGATGGCACATCGAGTGCTCGGCGATGGCCGAAGAGCTGCTGGGCGCGGATCTGGAGATCCACGGCGGGGGAACCGACCTGATCTTCCCGCATCACGAGAACGAGGCCGCCCAGACGCGGGCGGCTCGCGGCCGGCCCCTGGCCAAGCTGTGGATGCACGTCGGGCTGGTGCGTCTGGACAGCGAAAAGATGTCGAAGTCCGTGGGCAACGTGTTCGTCCTGCACGACGTCCTGGAGCGCCATGGGCCGGACACGCTGCTGATGTATTTCTGCAGCGCCCATTACCGCCAGCCGATGGAGTTCGACGATGAGCGCCTCGCGCAGGCGCGCGCGCAAGTGGACAGGATTCGCGAGACCGCGCGCGGGCTGACCCCCGGGCCAAGCCCCGAGTGGTCGGCCACCTACCGCGAGCGGTTCTTCGACGCGCTCGCCAACGATTTCAACACGCCGCGTGCTCTGGCGGTCGTCTTCGAATGGGTCCGCGAGGTCAACCGCGGCCACGTTGTCGGCACGGGGGGAGCCGACCTGCGCGCGATGCTCGAGGTGCTCGGGCTGGCCGGGCTGGTGGATGTCCGCCACGAAGAGGCGCCCCCCGAGGCGCAGGGCCTGCGTGACGCCCGGGAGCGGGCGAGGCAGGCTCGTGATTACTCCGAGGCCGACCGACTGCGCGACCAGTTGCGCGAGCTTGGATGGGAGGTCCGCGACGGACCCGCCGGCCCCGAGCTGCTGCCGCGCGACGCGGGGCGCTGAGACCACCCAGCCGCGCGGTTTGCATAAATCTGTCGAAGGCTTGACAGCGAAGCGGTGCTATGTCAAGCTCGCGCCGCTTAGTAAGGATCAACTCGAGCTTTAGGCTCAGGTTGACGGGAGCGAGGCCTCACGCCTGGCTTACCGGGAAGGGCTAAATATTGGTGCGGCGCCAGGGGAGGTAGCGCGCCACGAACAATCCGCTCTGACGTGAGTCGTCGGGGTGGGAAAGGCTGGTCTCGTGGCTCGACTGTCTGCTTATTCTCAGTCTCAACCTCAGGTTGAAGATGGTTTCCTGATTGCCCTTGCCAAGCAGGGGCACGCCGATGCCTACGACCGCATCGTGCGCAGGTACTACGGGTTCGTGCGTCTGAAGGCGTCGTCCTATTTCCTTGCGGGTGGGGACGCCGACGATCTGATTCAGGAAGGTCTGGTCGGTCTCTACAAGGCGGTACGCGATTACCGAACGGATCGCGAGTCGAGCTTTCGCAACTTCGCCGAGCTGTGCATAACGCGCCAGATCATCACCGCGGTCAAGACGGCGACCCGCAACAAGCACACCCCGCTCAACCAGTACGTCTCGTTCTCCAGCACCCCGGCGGGCGGGACCGGTGACAACGAGCCCACGCTCGATGAGATGCTCCCCGGCTCGACCGTCCACGATCCGGTCAACCAGGTCATCTCCAGCGAGGAGCTTCGAGCGCTGGTGGCCTGCATCTCGACCGCGCTATCGGAGCTGGAGTCCCGCGTGCTCGCCCTGTATCTCGATGGTCACTCCTACGAGGAGGTGGGTCGCCGGCTGGACTGCGACTGCAAGACCGTCGACAACGCCCTGCAGCGCGTCAAGCGCAAGGTGGGCGCCCACCTGTCAGAGCGGAACGTCGCCGCCTGATCGCCTCGCCGACAGCTGCCGCCTGATCAACGACGGACGACCGCCGGCGCCGGGGCCGGGGGAACGGTGAGCGTGAACTCGGCTCCCCCGCCGGGCGGGCGCGTGGCCTGAACGCCGCCGCCCATCGCCGCTGTCAGCTCCTTGACGATCGCCAGGCCTAGACCCGACCCCACGGCGCGCTCGGAGCGGTAGCGGTTGTAGAGATAGAAGCTGTCGAAGGCGTGCGGCAGGTCCTCGTCGGCGAGACCGGGTCCGGTGTCGCGGACCGAGATCCGACCGGCTCCCGCAGCCACGGTGACCGAGCCCCCCGCCGGGGTGAGCCGCAGCGCGTTCTCAATCAAGTTCGAGATCGCCTGCAGCAGCCGGCCCTCGTCGCCGATGCCCCAGGCGTCGGTCTCCCCCGAACCGGTGAGCGTGACGCCGAGCTCGCGTGCCCGGGGAGCGTGGCGCTCCACCGCGGTGGAGCTGACCGCGGTCAGGTCGACCGGGCGATGCTCGACCGCGAAGTCGGCGCGTCCCAAGCGCGCGAGGTCGAGGAGGTCGAAGACGAGGCGCTCCAGCCGATCGGCCTCGGAGGCGATCACCCGGCCGCCCTCAGACGGGGCGACGGCGCCCTCGTCGAGGGCCTCGGCGTAGCCGCGAATCGAGGTCAACGGCGTCTTGAGCTCGTGACTGACGGACTCCAGGAAGCGTCGCTGGGATTCCCGCGCGCGGCTGAGCTCGGCTGACATGGAGTTGAACGAGCGGCCCAGTCCGGCCAGCTCGTCCTCGCCCTCGACCGGAACCTCGACCCCTGATTCTCCCGCAGCCAGACGTTCGGTGGCACCGGCAAGCTCTCCGATCGGACGTGTCAGGCGCCGCGCCAACAGGAACCCGAGCACGCCGGCCAGCAGCGCACCGCCCAGCCCGGCGAGGACCAGGCTGACCAGGAACGGACGCCACTCCGAGAACGCCAGCTGGGCGCCGCGAATCAACACGATCCGCCCATTGGCAGTCGTCCGGGCGACATAGAGCAGCGAGCGGCCGGCGATCGTCACCGTCCCCTGGGCATCGCCGGACGGGATCGCCGCGACGACGGCCGCGGTCACGACCGGGCGAGTGCGTCTGGGGTGCCCGCTCCCCACGCGGTAGACGTGGTCACCGGCCGCCAGGGCCCCCGGCGCTCCCCCCGCGACCGCGAGCAGGCTGGCCTGGGATTCAAGATTGGCGACGCGCTGCGTGGCCAGCCGATGACGCACCAGCACCACCGCCACCCCCACCGTGAGCGCGCACGAGAGCACGGCGGCGAGCGCCAGGTAGCCCAGGACCCGACGCTGAAGACTCACCCCGACGCCTTGTAACCGAGCCCGCGGACGGTGCGGATGAGCTCGGGGTGGCCGAGCTTCTTGCGTAGCTGGGCGACGTGGACCTCGACGGTTCGCGTCTCGCCGGGCGAGATGAAGCCCCACACCGACTCGAGCAGCTGATCCCGAGAGACGACCTGCCCGGCGTGGCGCAGCAAAAATTCCAGGAGGTCGAACTCCCGCTGGGTGAGCTCGACATCGATCCCGTCGACCGTGACCTCGCGCGCCCCGCGGGCCAGGGTCACCGGCCCGAGCGAAATCACATCGCGGCCGTCGGCGCCAGTGGCGCTTCCGGCACGGCGCAGGACGGCCTTGACCCGGGCGGTCAGCTCGCGTGGGGAGAACGGCTTGGCGACGTAGTCGTCGGCTCCGACCTCGAGTCCGGCCACGCGGTCGGGCTCCTCGTCACGGGCCGTGAGCATGATCACCGGAACTTCCCCTCCGATCCGGCGGCAGACCTCGAACCCGTCGATGCCGGGCAGGCCGATGTCGAGCACCACGAGGCCGATGGGGTGGCGGCGCAGCTCGGTCAGCGCGTCCTCGCCGGAGCGCACCCAGAGCGCGCGGTAGCCGGCTCGCTCCAGGTAGGTACGAACGAGCGCACCGATGTTCGGCTCATCTTCGACCACCATCACCGTCGCGGGCATGAACGACATCGTAGGTGCGCTGACGGCCGCCGGACGCCGGTTTTACACGCAGCTGACCTTCCGCTGACACCGTGCTTTCAGGCCGGATCGACAGTGTCCTTGCATCGCCAAGGCAAACACAAGCGAGGTCCACCACAGATGTCACTCATTCGTACACACACACGGCTCCTGCTCGTGGCGGTCGCATGCGTCGCCCTGGGGGCCGGCGCCAGCCTGATCGCCAACGCCGGAGCGAGCACAGGGAGCTCGGCTCATCACGCGCGCAGCGGCGCCGCGGGCAAGGGCGCCAAGCGCGCCAAGGGCGGGTCGCTCAGGCGGTTCGCGGCCCGGGCCGTCCAGGGCTCGGTCGTCGTCCACACCAAGAAGGGATTCGGCACCGTCAGCTTCGAGCGCGGCAAGGTCGATTCCGTCAACGGTCAGCAGCTGATGATCACCGAGGGCACGCCCAAGGCCAGCTACAAGACGGTCACGCTGACCATCCCCGCGAACGCGATCGTCCGCGACAACCGCCAGAAGGCCAGCCTGTCCGCCGTCAAGAGCGGCCAGCGGGTGGTCATCGTTCAGGCGCCCAAGCGCACCCTCGTGGTGGCGCACACCGCGCGCACGCCGTAGGGAGCGCAGGCCGCCGGAAACGACGTGCCCGGTAGGTGGGCTCGGCCTGGCCAGGGGTCGGCTGTCGCGGGTTGAAGGCCGTCGCGGTCGTCCGGCCACGATCGCGGCGGCCCTCAACCCGCGAGCGGCCCCAGGTTGGGCTCGAGCCCGAAGGTGTCAAAGGCGCGAAAGCGCGAGAAGGAGTGGTGGTCGGGTCCGTGGAAGTCGGCCGAGCCGGTGGTCAGGATCCCGAGCTCAGCGGCCCGCTCGTGCAGCAGCCGGGTCTGAGCCTCGTCGTGGGTGACGTAGAAGGCCTCGACGCCGTCCAATCCGGCGCGCCGGAAGTCAGCCAGGGCCGTGAGCACCGCTTCGGGGTCTTTGATGTCCCAGAAGGGGTGCGCCCAGACGGCCAGGCCCCCGGCTTCGTGGATCAGCTCGATGGCCTCCTCGACGCTGGGGGCGGCCCGGGGGCGGAACGCCGGCCGTCCCTCGATCAGGTACTCGACCAAGAAGGCGGTGGGGTCGAGCAATCCCGCGTCCTGGAGTTGCGGGCGGTTCTCAGGGCGACTGACCACGGCCTGCGCGAGGTGCGGGCGCCCGATCGCCTGTCCCTCGGCCGAGCGCGCCGTCAGCATCTCCTCGTCGATCGCGAACCCGAGCTCCTTCAGGGCCTCGATCATCGACGCGGCGCGGACCTCCCGATCGTTGCGCGAACGATCCAATGCCTCCACCAGAGTTGGGTTATGCGGGTCGATCAGATACCCCAGCACGTGGAGGTCCTGGCGGCCGGCGAACAGCGCCGTTACCTCGCTGGCCGGGACCAGTCCGATCCCGGACGCGGTGGCCGCCCGCTGGGCTTCGGCCACGCCGCCGGTGCTGTCGTGATCGGTGAGCGCGAGCAGCTGGACCCCAGCCGCTGCCGCGGCCGCCACCACCTCTGCGGGCATGAGGCTGCCGTCGGAGTGGACGGAGTGGCTCTGGAGGTCGAAGGTCGGGGGTGCGTCGGTAGCCAAGCTCGCGAGCCTAGTAGGCCCCGCCAGCCAACGGCGCCCCCAGCCTCCGGCGTCAGGGACGGCGGTAGGTGAGGATCACGGTCCCGGAATCGAGCGCTTGAGTGCCGGCGAGCTCCAGGACGCGGGCCTCGTCGGCCTCCCCGAACAGCCGCTTGCCGCCTCCGAGGACGATCGGGAACATCATCAGCCGCAGCTCGTCGATCAGGTCGGCAGCCAGCAGCGCTCGGACCAGGCTGACGCTCCCGGCGACCAGGATGTCGCCACCGTCGGAGGACCGCAGCTCGGCCACCCGCTCGGCCGGGTCCCCGGTCAGCACGCTCGAGTTGTTCCACTCGGCGCGCTCGAGCGTGCTCGAGACGACGTACTTGGGCATCGCGTTCATCTTGTCGGCGAAGCCGACGTCGTCGGTCATTCCCGGCCACGCCGCCGCGAAGCCCTCGTAGGTGACCCTGCCCAGCAGCATCGCCTCGTGGTCGGAGACCTCGTCGAGCTTGTACTTCATGCCCGCGGGATCATTGAAGTTGAAGGTCCAGGCGCCGTGCCGGGAGCCCTCCGCCCCTCCGGGGTCCTCGACCACGCCATCCAGCGATATGAACTCGCTGACCACGATTCTGCGCATCTCCATCTCCTTTGGTTGTCGCTAAGACGTCGAACGAACGCCGCCGAGATCGACATCGGCCCGGGAGAGTGGTCAGCCGCGAGAGACGACTACCTCGGAAGTGCGCGGGCCGCGAGCCTGGGAGAGGTGGCGGAGTGCCAGGAGCCCTCCGCCGGCGACGAGCAGGGCCGTGATCGCGCCGAGCCCCAGTCCGGCGCGGGCGCCGGCCGCCGCCATGGTCACTCCGACGATCGGTCCGCCGATCGGGGTCGAGCCCTGGAAGGCGACGAACCACAGCGACATCACCCGGCCGCGCATCTCGGGTTCGGCGCCGAGCTGCAGTGTCGAGTTGCCCGTTGACATGAAGGCGATGCTGCCCATCCCCACCAGGGCGAGCGCGATCAGCTCCACCGCCAGGGTCGGAGCCAGGGTGGCCAGCGCCATAGCGATCCCGAAGCCTGCGGCGGCGGCGATCAGCGGCCGCAGCCCGGTCTTGCCGCGGGCGGCGACGAACAGGCCGCCGAAGACCGCGCCGATGCCCATCGCCGCGGTCATGAAGCCAAACCCGGTCGCGCCGACGTGCAGACCCTTGTCGGCCATGACGGGCAGCGAGACCTGAAACTCGTATGTCAGACAGCCGGCGATGCCCATCATGACCAGGGGGATGGCAAGTTCGGGCGTGGAGCGGACGTAGCGAAGCCCTTCGCGCAGCTGACCGCGGGCGCGGGGGGCGGGGGGCGACGGGGAGAGCCGGGTGGCGTCCATCGTCGTCAGCGACAGGACCACCGCAACGAAGCTCGCCGAGTTGGCGAGAAAGCACACGCCTTCACCGACCGTGGCTATCAGGAGTCCCGCCACGGCGGGTCCGATCGAGCGCGCGACGTTGACGAGCACCGAGTTGAGGCTGACCGCGTTTCGCAGGTGCTCGGGGCCGACGAGCTCCATCATGAACGACTGGCGCGCCGGGTTCTCGAAGGCGTTGTTGAGGCCCAGGACGGCCGCCAGCAACCCGATCTCCCAGACCTGAACCGCGCCGGTCACCGTGAGCAGCCCAAGAGCGAGCGCCTGCAACCCCATGGCGCTCTGGAGGATGATCATCAGCCGTCGCTTGTTGACGCGATCGGCGATCACTCCTCCGTAGGGGCCGAGGAGGAGGACGGGAAGGGTCTGAAGCGCGACGATCAGGCCGAGCACGGTGGCCGAATGGGTGAGGCTCACGACCAGCCACGACTGCGCGGTCATCTGCATCCAGGTGCCGATCAGCGAGATCGACTGGCCCGCGATATAGCGGCGATAGTTGGGGACCGCCAGGGCGGCGAAGGTGACCCGGCCGGCGCGCTCGATGCGCGTCATGGCCGTCGATCCCGAAGCTGTTCGGCGAGTCCTTCGAGCGCCGGGAGCGCCTGCTCAAGCAGGCGACGATCCTCTGAGGAGAGCCCCTCGAGTGCCGCGTTGACGGCGTCGGTGCGCTCGCGCCGGATGCTCTGGGCGAGCTGCTCGCCCTCGGCAGTGGCGTTGACCCAGGCCGCCCGGCGGTCACGGCCATCGGAGACGCGCTCCATCAGACCGACCTCGACGAGGTCGGCGATAACGCGGGAGAGCATCGTCGGGTTCAGGCTCTCGAAGGCCGCGAGCTTGGAGAGAGGTACCGGGCCGTCGCGCACGACGGTCAACAGCACCGAGACGCGAGTTGGGGTCAGCCCGGCTTCGGACCCGGCCGCCGTCGTCCGCAGCCGGCGCGACAGGCGGCCGATCGCCACCCTGAGGCGGGTGGCGGTCTCGACGTCGAGGATCGGGGAAACGGTCGGCAAAGATCTCCAATTACTTGCTTGCTGTCAAGCACTACTT
>JBAPXO010000179.1:0-2907 GCA_049284255.1 Solirubrobacteraceae bacterium
TCATCCTGCGGGAGGACCGTGACCCGGTCCCCGTACTGCGCCAGCTCACCGAGAAAGGCCATGGAGGCGCGCTGCCGGCCGCCGTAGACGAGCCGCCAGCTAGCGCCGGCCGTCTCGGCGGCCCGGATCATCGGCAGAATCGGCGTGATGCCGATGCCGCCGGCGATGAACAGGTACCGCGCTGAGGGGACCAGCGGGAAGTTGTTGCGCGGGCCCCGCACCCGGACCACGTCGCCGGCCTGGAGCCGGTCGTGCACGTACTTCGAGCTGCCGCGGCCATTCGGGTCGCGCAGGATGCCCACGCGGTACTCGTGATGATCGGCCGGGTCGCCGCACAGCGAGTACTGCCGGGTGGGTACCTGATCCAGGATCAGGTCGACGTGTGCACCCGGTTCCCAGGCAGGCAGGGGATGGTCGTTGGCCTCGCGCAGCACCAGCGTAACGACCCCGTCGGCGGCCTCCTGTTTGGCCGCGACCCTGGCCTCGGCCACGAACTCCGAGGAGACCAGGGTGACGCTCGTGGTCCGGTGCCGGACGGCCTCGACGTGCCCGGGGGGCCCGGCCTCCGGGCGACGCCGTCCGGACACGCCGAAAGTCACCGGCAACTTGGTCCACACGTACATGTTGGGTGAGCTGGGATAGAAGGCCGGCGGCCCGGCCAGCTCGTAGTCCCCGAGCACGGGGAGCGCTTCCTCCAGGGCGATCCTGGCCTCCAGCCGGGCCAGCGGGGCCCCCAGGCAGCCGTGAATGCCCTCGCCGAACCCCAGGTGACGGGACCTGCTCCGGGTGATGTCAAAGGTGTCGGGGTCGGGGAATTGCCGCTCGTCGCGGTTGGCGGCCCCGGTGACCAGCACCACCCGGCCGCCGGCCGGGATGGTCACCCCGTGGAAGGTCACCTCCCGCATGGCCGTTCGCGCGGTGAGCTGCAACGGCGTTATGAGCCGCAGGGCTTCCTCGATGGCCGCGGGGATGAGCGAGGGGTCCCGCTGGAGCAGCGCGCGCTGACCGGGGTTCTCGGCCAGCAGCTTGAACAGCGTGCCGGTCAGCCCGGCGGTGGACTCCACCCCGCCCAGGTACAGGACCAGCATGAGCCCGCTGACCTCCGAGACCGGCGTGACCTCTTCATGGACGAAGGGCTCGCCGTCGATGTCGGAGCGCACGAAGTGCGTGGCCAGGTCGTCGCGCCCGTGACGGCGGCGTTCCTCCAGCAGGTCGATGAAGTACTGCTGCACGCCGGCCGTGGCCGCCCGGGCCACCGGGGTCAGGTGTGGCGTACCGGGCACGCGGTCCTTGAGCTCGTGCGTCCAGCGCTCGAGCTGGTCCCGCCGGGCCAGCAGCTCAGGGTCTGGATCCCGCCGGCTGGGCAGGCCCATCACGTGGAAGAACACATCGAACGGCATCGGCCAGGCCAGGCCCTGGGCCAGGTCGACGGCGCCCTGGTCCTGCCACGAGCCGATCAGGTCCCGCACTACCCCGCGGATGCCGTCCTCGAGATCAGCCACCCGCCGCGGCAGGAAGTAGGGCTGCACGATCCGGCGCACCTGATCGTGCCGCGGGTTGTCCATGTTCGGCAGCGACCCGGGCGGAGCCTGCTCCTGCGCGCTGTCGTCGATGTCCATGCCCTCGAAACTGCGGAAGGTATCCGGATCGAGGATGGCCGACCGCACGTCCTCGAACCGCGTCAGCGCCCACCAGCCCCACTTCTCGCTGTAGTGGACCGGCGCTTCATCTCGCATCCAGCGGTAGACCCCGAATGGGTCGGACGTATAGAAGTCCGATGCGAACGGGTTGTACTCCCTGGCGGTGCTGACCGTCATGCCGCCTCCAGAAGATCGTTCTCATCGCCGGGATCATGAACCGGGCATCTCGCTACTGTTACGTACTACTAATACGTAACAGTAAGGTAGTGTGCGGCGCGTCGCGAGGAATGTCAAGGCACGTCTCAGGAGGCGATTGATGGACACCGATCCCACGGCCAATGCCTCCGGCAGGTTCGGGCGGCCTACCATGCGAGACGTCGCGGCCCGCGTGGGCGTGTCTCAGACGCTGGTGTCCTTGGTCTTCCGCAACGCTCCCGGCGCCAGTGCGCAGACTCGTGAGCGGGTATTCCGCGCCGCCGCCGAGCTGGGCTACCGTCCCGACACCGCCGCCCAAGTCCTCAGGCGCAACCGCAGCCGGCACATTGGCGTGCTCTTCACCATGCGGCAGCCATTCGACGTCGATCTGGTCGAGGCGATCTATGCCGCCGCTGAGCGGAGCGGCTACCGCGTTGTTCTGGGTGCCCTTGGCGTCGGGCGCGACGACCGGCAAGCCGTGGAGGAGCTACTCGCCTACCGGAGCGAGGCGATGATCCTCTCCGGGACGACGATCACGGCCGCGCAACTCGCCCGCGTCGCCGGTCAGCTGCCCGTCGTCGACATCGGACGGAGCTCCACCGGAGAAGGCGTTGATGTCGTACGAGTGGCTGACGAGCTCGGCGCCCAACTGGCGGTCGAGCACCTGGTCAGTCTCGGCCACCGCAGCATCGTGCACATCGACGGCGGCGACCTCCCCGCCGCCGCTCGGCGTCGCCAGGGATACCGGCAGGCCATGCAACGACACGATCTCCACGGTGACATCCGGATCCTTCCCGGCGACTACACCGAAGAAGGCGGTGCGACCGCCGCCCGCCACATCCTCAATGAAGATCGGCTGCCCACCGCCATCTTCGCGGCCAACGACAGATGCGCCCATGGCGTCCTCGACACCCTCACCCGGGCCCACGTCGACGTTCCCGGCCGCATCTCGGTAGTGGGCTACGACGATAGCGAAATCGCCCGGCTGTCCTTCATCAACCTCACCACCGTCCGGCAAGACGCCACGCAGATGGCCGAACATGCCGTCCAAGCCATCATCGAGCGCCTCGAC
>JBAPXO010000180.1:0-3789 GCA_049284255.1 Solirubrobacteraceae bacterium
CCCGAGATCGGCTCACTAATCGAGCTCATCTATTTCACGGAGCTACCGCCGCCCGAGAACATGATCGGCTAGGGCGATCACGTTCAGACGCCGCTGCCGGACTCGGCGATCTCCAACGCGCGAACGCGCGTGCGCAGCCCGTCGCGGGGTTCGGGTGGGACGCTGTCCCAGCGGTAGGAGAGATCCTGGGGCGGGAAATCCCACTCATAGCCCCGGATCAGCAGCGTCAGGACGGAGAGCACGAGAATCGTCGAATACTCCAGGCCGAGGCACTGATGACCCGTCCAAGGAGCCGCACCCTGCGGGATGAAAGCGAACGGATTTTTGTCTTGCTCGCCGCGTTCAGGGCCGAAGCGATCTGGGTCAAACCGCTCTGGGTCGCGAAATGATTCCGGGTCGCGATTGCATCGGCTGAGCGCGAGGTATACGGCCCATCCCTGGGGAATGCGCACCCCGGCGCAGTTGAAGTCTCGCTTCGCACATCCGTAGGCCAGTGGCACGATCAAGGCGTGGCGCTTGGTCTCCAGAACGACTCGGGTGCAGGTTTCCAATCGGAGCAGTGATGCCAGGCTGAGCGGACCGCTGGGCGCGTGTTGATTGATCTCCGCGGCGCACCGCGCGGCGAGCCGCGGGTCTGCTTTGAGTTGGCGCATGGCCTCGGCGATCAGGAAGTAGACGATGAAACCGGCGGCCAGCATGTGGTGGACCTCGAGCACGGCTTCTGGGTCGGTGAACGTCACTCCGTCGGGTGACTGAGCGGCGAGGATCGCTGACAACCCATCCATGGCGGGGTGCTTGCGGCGCTCGGCCACGACCTCGGCGATGGTGGAGAGAAGCCGATCGCGCGCCCGGATCGCTCGACCGTACGGTGTGACAGGCAACGTCAGCGGGATCGACACAAAACCCTTGATGAGCGTCTCGTAGTCGCGCCGGATCGCGTCGGTGCGTGGCCCTGGCGCGAGCCCCATGATGTTCAAGCAGATCGCGTCGATCGCGAGCCCGCGCAGCGCCGCCGTGGCAGAGAATTCAGTCTCGCGGGCGCACTCTGAGAGCCGGTCTTCGATGAGCTCCTGCATCTCGGGCAGATAGCCCTCGATCGCCGCGTGGTCAAAGGCGCCAAGCGTGATCTTCTTCAGCGCACGATGCTTCGGGCCGTCGTACATCTCCATGTTGATGCCACCGAAGAGCTGTATGTGGGGTGGCAGGTGAGCGTCGGCCCGGCTGACGTTGTCCTCATCGTAAAACGCCTCCGCGCCCTCGACGCCGGCAAGGAACGCAACCCGGCGGCCCAATACCCGGGACTTGAACACATTCCCATGCCGACGCTGCCGCTCCTCGAGAAAGTTGAACGGATTGCGCAACAGCGCCAATGACTCGCCCACCATCGGAAACCCGAGGCTCCCGGGCGGTAGCGATCCGGTCCCATCGCTCACGAGCGCGAGACTAACGAATCTGGGCGCTGCCCAGCCGGGCAACCACCATCGGAAGCTGGCGGTCGCGCAACTTCAGCCGGAAGGCGGATCATCACCAGCGAGTACGGGCAGTTCGAAAGCGGGAGCGACGGGACTCGAACCCGCGACCTCCGGCGTGACAGGCCGGCGCTCTAACCAACTGAGCTACGCCCCCCCAAGGGGGACCTCAGTATGCCAAGCCGGCCGCGATGACGGCTAGCTACAGCGAGGGGTTTCCGATCAACGTCTTGCGCAGCCAGTCGTTGATGAGCGCCCCTCGCGGATCTAGACGCTCGCGTAGCTCAAGGAAATCGGTGCGGCGCGCGTACTGGGGTGCGATCGACTCTGCCGTGGCGGTGAACAGCTTTGCCCAGTGAGGGCGGGCACCGAATGGGGCCAGTCGATCCTCGATCTCCACGAGCAGCGCTTCGACCTCGGCTTGGCGGCGGCGCCAGGTGAAGTGGATACCCACCGTGGGGCGGCCATGTTGGGGACTGAGCCACAGATCGTCGGGCGCGATGGTGCGCAGCTCGCAGACGAGTAGCAGGGGACGGATACTGTCGCTCAATCCGCGGAGCGCGTCGACGGCCGCCGGAGCGTCGGCGCGGGCCACGAAGAACTCCGACTGGATCTCCTCGCCGGCGCTGGGGGTGAAGCCCGAGCGGAAGTGCGGCAGACGCTCTGACCAGGGCCCGGGGCGCCCAAGCTGGGGCGTGCAGTTGACCGGGTCGCCGTCGAGCACCGGATGCCGGTCCTCGGTTGCCGGGACCGCATCGAACAGGTCGTCACGGCCCGGGACGTCACCGTCGGCTCGTTGCTTGATCCACACCTGCTCGATCAGCTCGCCGAAGCGATGAAACACGCTCACGCTCTCGCCGCTGGACATGAGCTCGTCGAAATGCTGCCCAAAGGCGTCCCAGCTCAGGCCCTCAAAGACCCACTGCCGCATCTCGTAGTAGGGCTCCACCGCCAGGCTGAGCCTCGTGACCACCCCCAGGGCGCCGAGGCCGACGACCATCCCGTCGAAGTCGGGTTCGCCCTTGGAGATCTCAATCACCTCCCCGTCCGACGTCACGACCTGCAGGTCGAGGACTGACGTGGCCAGGTTCCCCTTGTCGTCGCCCGACCCGTGGGTGGCGGTCGTCACCGCCCCGGCGACCGAGATGTGCGGCAGCGAGGCCATTGCATTCAAGGCAGCCCGCTCGCGGTTGAGGATCTCGGCGAGCTCGGAGTAGGTCACAGGGCCGCCGACCCAGACCTTGCCAGCGTCGGCATCGACCGAGAGCTCACGCGGCAGGCGCTCCAGCGAGATCAGCTGATGGGCATCGCCGATCCCGGTGAACGAATGCCGCGATCCCAGAGCACGGACGTTTGGCGCCGCCGCGAGCAGCGAGCGCAGCTCGTCAACGTCGGATGGACGGTGCACCTCGACGGCGTCGTAGACGTAGTTGCCCGACCAGTTGGACTCGCCCTCAGCCTGGGATCGCACAGGCCCAATCTACGGGCCGCCGTCGGTGGCGGCGAACTTCGCAAAAGCGTCGCAACTTTCCTTGGCGAAACGGGTTTGAATCAGTCGCAAGCGATCCTCTGAGGGGAACGTCCAACCCGGCCGTGGACGATCCTCCTGACGATCGGCCGACGGGGACCTCGGAAGCGGGTCCCCGTCGTGTTTAAGCGGGCAGAGCCCGGCTCAGCGATTGAGGATGAGGCTCATGATCGAGCGCACGAAGCTCTCGTAGCGCTCGGGCGAGAAGCGCGTCAGATCTGTCAGCACCATCCGTCCCGCCTCTTCGCTGAGGCTGCGGATCGCGCGTGCGCAGATCTCGATATCGAGTTCGGCGGGAAGCTTGGCCCGCTCGACTGCCCAGCTGACGATCTCCTGCAGCCGCTCGAGGAGCTGCGCTCGATTTGTATCGACTTGGTGGCGTACGGTTGCCGGGGTGCCTTCGGGGGGCAGGAGGATGATTCGCCACGTATCGGGCCGACTTGCCACGGCATCGAGAAACCGCCGCACCGCGCTTGTGAAGACGTCGACTGGGTCGCCTTCGGGCAGCGTGTCGGGAACAACCTCGGCGAGCTGGGCCAGCGCGTAGTGCTCTTCGCGGTCGATCAGCGCCCTGAGCAGCTCACCGAGGTTGGTGAAGTGGTCATAGATCACCGGCCGTGTGACGCCGGCCATCCTTGCGATCGCCTCGATCGACACACCCTCGGAGCCGTGCTGGACGATCACGCTCAGCGCCGCATCGATGACCTGTTCCCGACGTTTCTGAGGGGCCATCCGCGGGGCATAGCGGCGGCGCGACCGGGCGGATGCGTCGGGAGGAGGTGGCTGCATGCG
>JBAPXO010000181.1:0-2201 GCA_049284255.1 Solirubrobacteraceae bacterium
CGCAACAGCACCCAACGCACCGCAGCCCTTGACGGATGGCTCTGGCACTACAACTATCACCGAAAACACTCAGCCCTCGGCCACCACCCGCCCATCACCAAGGTGACCAACCTTCTCGGGACTTACACCTAGACTCCTGGCAGCGACCGACAGGCAGGATCAGGCAGCCGTGCAACCCCCAAGAGAAACGCCTGAGGAGAGGGCATCGATGACGGAGCTATCGCCCCGCGATGGGCGCCGCACCGCCGTGCTCGAGATCGCCCAGCACCGGGACGCTGAGGGCGTCGTCATCGAGCTCGAAGGCGAGCTCGACCTCAGTACGGCGGTGGATCTCGAGCACCAGCTGGCCGAGCTCGCCCCCGAGAAGCCCGGTCGGGTGCTCATCGACCTTCGCAGCCTCGACTTCATGGACAGCACCGGGCTCGCACTGCTGGTGCGGGCAAGAGAGGCCGCGGACCTCGTCGGCCAGGTGTTCTGCCTGCGCGGCGGCAACCGCCAGGTGCACCGCCTGTTTGAGCTCACCGGTCTGGTCGGCGGTTTCACGTTCGTCGGACCCGAGCCCGCCCGGTAGCGCCGCACCGGCGGCCGGCGTGGGCACGCCCACCCCCCTCAGGGGGCAACGACGCCGTAGTACCAGAGTCGGCCGCTGTGCACGACGTAGCGTCGATCGACGACCTCGGTCCCGCGATAGCGATAGCGAAGCGTCAGGCGGCGAAAGACGTTGCCGCGGGGATCTGTGGCGTAGACCTTCACCGCAAAGGGATGGAACGTTCCTGCGGCACAGTCGGGGGTGCAGTTATCGAGCCACGCCGCGCCTCGGCCGATGGCCTGCTTGGAGGTCCACTGCAGCCAGTGCATCCGCCCGTAATGGCCGCGCCCACTCCCATTGAAGCCGCCGAGCACGCCGCTGCCGTCACCGGTGTACTCGATCACGAACGGGCGCACCTGGAGGTTGTGCCTCAGGGACGTGACCGAGGGGAGCAGCGGGACTCGCGTCCGCGCCTGAGCGAAGCCCGGGGCGGCGAGGACGAGGACGAAGACCGCCATGAATCCGAGCGCCCAACGCGACTCCGAGCGTTTCCCGTGCGTCCTTTGTCCGCGATGGGTACTCACGGGGCCTCCTACTCCACCTCGATCGTCCACCCGCGCTCGCGGGCGTCGGACAGGAGGTCGTCGATGATCGTCTGCTTGTCGGTCTCGGTGAGCTCCTGGCCGTCCTCCCAATGCGTGAGCGAGTTGCGGTAGGCCACGAAGTCAGGGGAGCCGTGGCCGCGCAGGTAGGCCTCGCCCTGCATCCTCACGTCGCGCCCGCCCACGGAGAGCTCGACTGCTCCTCGAGTCATGTGCTTGATCATGTCAGGGGTAGATCACGGTCTCGGCATGGGTCTTGGGATCGATCCTGACGATCCTCGTGACGTTGGGATTGTCCTCCAGCGCCGGGAGCTCGACTTCCTCCCAGACGCTGCCGGGGCGCAACGACTTGCCGACCACTGCGTAGACCGTGCCCGACGCCTGCTCGGCGTACTGGCGTGAGGCCGACTCCCAGGCCGCAACGGATGCCGGATCGCTGGGGTCGTACTCGGGCAGACGGATCCCGCGCTGGGCTACCAGGCTCTCGAGCGTGGTGCCTCCCTTGCCGCTGGCCAGCTCGGAGGCGATGTCGGCGCCGCCCACTCCCTCAGTTCTCCCCGACCAGAAGAAGGCCTGATCGGTGGCGGTGGCAAAGGCCTCGCTGGACTCCGTCGACGCATCGACGATCCCGTACTCGGCGAGCTTGGCGAGGATCGGCCCGGGAAGGCTCGAGACAGCGTCCGCCAGCGCCGAGGCTGCGCTCGAGGCGAGCGCCTTCCCCCAGCCGCCAAGGTCCTCGAGTAGCTCGCCCAGTCCTTCCCCCAGCCCGTCCTGCTCGATCGGGATCAGCGTGAGGTGACCGTTCTTGTCCAGCGTGACTCCCGCGTACTTGGCGCCGAACAGGAATCCGGCGATCCCGCCCGGATTTACCTTGCTGAGAATCTCGTTCTGGATCTGATCCCATTGCGACTGGGTCAAGCCGATCCGCGTCCACGGCTTGAGCTCGTTGTCGTTGGTCAGCGGCGCGACCTGAAGGTTGGCCGGGGGAGCTGTGGAGCTCGGCGGGGTCGTGGTCGAGCTCGGTGGGGTCGATGTTGACCCGGGCGCCCCCGGGAGCGTCGATGTTGACC
>JBAPXO010000182.1:0-7979 GCA_049284255.1 Solirubrobacteraceae bacterium
CCATGGAACCGCCCGGCGACGGGTCGCCGGGCTCGAAGCCGTGCTGGCCGACGGCTCGGTGATAAGCCGCTTGAGCGGCATGACCAAGGACAACGCCGGCTACGACCTGCCCGCGCTGCTCGTGGGATCGGAAGGCACGCTCGGGATCATCACCCGGGTGCGCTGGAAGCTCGAGCCGCGCCTCGACGCCCGAGTCACCGCCCTTGTGGCCCGGCAGTCGGCGAGCGAGGCCGCGGAACTGCTGGCCACCCTGCGCGCTCAGGCGCCGTCGCTCGAGAGCTGCGACTTCTTCACCGACGAGGGGCTAACGCTCGTGCTCGAACATCAGCAGCGCAGCTCGCCGGTGCGCGAGCGCGCTCCGTTCTACGTCCTGGCCGAGCTTGCCGCCCGCTCGGATCCGACCGAGGAGCTGGCGGCCGCGCTCCTCGCCGCGGATGCGCAGGACGCGTTGATCGCCGATGACACCACGAGTCGTGAGCGGCTGTGGGCGCTGCGTGAAGGCCATGCCGAAGCGATCGCCGCCGCCGGGATTCCCCACAAACTCGACGTCGGGATTCCGCTTGCCCGGCTCGACGGCTTCCTCGATCAGGTGCCCGCCGTGGTGGGCAACGGCGCCCAGCGCGTGATCCTGTTCGGCCACCTCGGCGACGGCAACGTCCACGTGAATGTCCTCGGCGCCGATCCCGACGATCTGAGCGTCGACGAGGCGGTTCTCGGGCTCGTGCTCGAGTGCGGCGGGACGATCAGCGCCGAGCACGGAATCGGCGTCGCCAAGGCGGCATGGCTGGAGCGGGCGCGTGGAAGCGCCGAGGTGGCGGCGATGCGCGCCGTCAAGCGCGCGCTCGACCCCGAAGGGACGCTCAACCCGGGCGCGGTCCTGGCCCTATAGGCGCGTTGTCCAGGGCGAGCCCGGGGTACTTGTCCCGGGTGATGAGAGCTATGGGCGTGTGCTCATTAGGCGCGGCTGTGGCCGCGCTGACGTTGGCCGGCTGCGGCGGGAGCGATCTAAAGACCTACAAGGCGGATTCCCCGGCCATGTCGCCCGCGATCAAGCTCGGGAGCAGCTTCGTGGAGGACCCCGGGGCATACCGAAACGCCGGGCCAAAGGTCGGAGACATCGTCGTCTTTCACCCCCCCACGGCGCCGCAGGGATACCCGACCTGCGCCGATCCCCATCAAGGACTTTCGAGCCAGAGCGTGTGCTCAGTCGCAGCTTCCCAGGAGTCAAGCGAGCTGATCGTCAAACGAGTCGTGGCGGTGCCGGGCGACCGGATCTCGATCGTCAACGGCCGGCTGATCCGCAACGGGAAGCCCGAAACCGGATATCAGGTGACTCCCTGCAGCAACACCGCGGCCTGCGACCTTCCCCGGCAGGTCGTCATCCCGCCGGGTGACTACTTCATGCTCGGCGACAACCGCGGAGTCTCGAGTGACAGCCGGTTCTTCGGGCCGGTTCCAAGGTCCTGGATCGTCGGAAAGGTGCTGGGGCACTAAGCCCCGCGGCGAGGCAGAGCTAGAGGTCGGGCCACAGGGCGCCGTCGGCGACAGCCCCCTGTTCGATCTGCTCGAGCGTCTCGTCGGTGCGGCGGTCGGCGACCATGGCGTCGAGAGCTTCGGTGATCGACGGCGCCGAGACGCGACGCATCACCGCAGGCCTACCCGTCTCATCCTGGAGCTCGGTCCAGACCAGCGCCACCCCGTTGCGCCTGCGGCCCGACGCCGGGCTGATCTCGTCCGGGCCGTGGGTCAGGCTGATCTGCGCGCTCCAGCCGTTGGGACACAGCTCGCTCATCTGCGCCCGCACTCGCGCCTCAGCGTTGGCGGCTGCCCGCTCGGTGCGGCGCCGGCGGCGGCGCTCCCGGACCACGGCCTGCGCGCGGGTGACGATGATCTGCAGAAGCGGCACGACCAGGAGGCCGACGAGGACGCCGCCGATCAGCAACAGCAACGGCCCCAACATGCTCCCGCTCGCGTCAGGTTTGGCACCGTATTGGATGGCGAAGGAGAGCACCCCTCCAAAATACCTCTCTCCGCCTCGCCTGCAAGCCACACCGGCATCGCTTTTCTCAGCTGGCCGCCCAGCCGCTCCAACGCTCGACCTCAACGGCCAGCACCGCGCCCACGGCGCGCTGCTGGGGGTAGCGATCTCGGAGGAGCTCGACTGCCCTTTGCGCCTCGGGATCATCAGCCTCCAGCACCCGGCCCCGGCCATCGGCGCGCACCCACCACAGGGCATCCCAGTCGTCATCGTCGTAATGGTCGACGAGGATCGAGACCGCGGGATTTCCTAAAACGTTGGCCAACCGCCGCAGCGACGTCGTGCGCTTGGGCTTGGCGTCGACAGCGCTGTAGACCACGTCGCCGTCGACGGCGAACACGATCGGCACGAGGTGCGGCCGGCCACGCGCGTCGGCGGTGGCCAGGCGCGCGACCCGCTGGACCGCGAACCGCGCGCGTGCCTCCTCGCCGGTCACACCGAAGGCGGCTCTACGCCTCGCCCGTCACCTGGGCGATCGCCGACTCCCACTCGGCCAGCCCGGCCTCGGCGACGGAGCGGTTGCCCGACGGGATCCAGTGCACGACGCGGCGAAAGCCCGCCTCCCGCAGACCCTCGAGCACCTCGGGATCGGCGGGCACGCCCATCGTCATCAGGTCGATCGGCCGGTCGGCCCGGGAGCGCAGCTCCTGCGTGCGGTCGAGCACACCCTCGGGCATGTAGTTGGGAAACCAGGCGTCGCCGAAGGCGAGCACGCGGTCGAGCACGGTCGGGCCGTTGCCGCCGACGAGCACCGGAGGATGCGGCCGCTGGGCCGGCTTGGGCCAGGACCAGATCCTGTCGAAGTTGACGAACTCCCCGGAGAAGCTGGCCTCGTCCTGAGTCCAGATGGCCTTCATGGCCTCGACGCGTTCGGCCATCAGCCGCATCCGCGTGCGGGGGTCGGTTCCATGGTTGGCCATCTCCTCGCGGTTCCAGCCACCGCCGACGCCGAACTCGAACCGGCCGCCGGAAAGGTGGTCCAGCGATGCGACCTCCTTGGCCGTGGTGATCGGATCCCGCTCGACGATCAGACAGATGCCGGTCCCCACCCTCAGCGTCGAGGTCGCCATCGCCGCCGCGGTCAGGCCCACGAACAGGTCGTAGGTGTGTATGTACTTGCGTGGCAGCTCACCGCCGCCCGGGTATGGGCTCTCCCGGCTGGCGGGGATATGTGTGTGCTCGGCAAAGAACAGCGACTCGTGGCCGCGCTCCTCGACCAGGCGCGCGAATTCCCCGGGGCCCATGGCGTCGTGGGTGGGGAAATATCCGATTCCGAAATCCATCAGGCGTCGCCTCCTTGCGCGAGCTCGGCGACCGGCTGCCACTCGCGCCACGTCGCCAGCCGGCTCTCGTAGTCGCTCTCAGCCATACCCAGTGGCGCCTTCCCAAAGAAACACCGCAGCGGCGGGGGGTCGGCGTCGACGACGCGCATCAGCGCCTCGGCTGAGGCGACGGGATCGCCGGGAACGTTGCTGCTGCGTCGCTGCTGCTGGCGCTCGCGTACATCGTCATAGGCGGAGATGGGGTCCGAGCGCTTGGACGAGGGGCCCGCCCAGTCGGTGTCGAAGCCCCCGGGCTCGATCAAGGTGACGTGGATGCCGAACTCCTTGACCTCCTGGGCGAGCGCCTGACTGAAACCCTCCAGGCCCCACTTGGAGGCGTGGTACGCGCCGACGCTGGCAAACGCCGAGATGCCTCCGATCGAGGACACCTGGATGATGTGGCCGCTGCCCTGCTCACGCAGGAACGGGAGCGCGGCCTGGGTGACCCACAGCGCTCCGAACAGGTTGGTCTCGATCTGAGCGCGGACCTCCTGCTCGGTGAGCTCCTCGATCATGCCGAAGTGGCCGTAGCCGGCGTTGTTGACGACGAGGTCCAGCCGTCCGAAGTGGTCATGCGCCTGCTTGACGGCGGCGAAGTCGGCCTCGCGATCGTTGACGTCGAGCTCGATCGGCAGCAGCGTCTCGCCATGCTCGGACACGAGGTCGTCAAGCGTGCTCGTGTCCCTTGCCGTCGCGGCCACGCGGTCTCCGCGCGCCAGCGCCGCGACCGCCCATTCGCGGCCGAAGCCACGCGAAACTCCAGTGATGAACCATGTTTTATTAGCCATGGGCCGATCCTAGTAACGGCCAGTGGCGCTATGAACCAGCTGCAGGTGTATCGTTTGAGACGTGGAGAAGAGGTTGTCTCGAAGCCGACGGCTCGCGCTGTCGACAGCACTAGCCCTCCTCCTGTGCGCCAGCATCTTCGCCGCAGGCGCGACCGCCAGTACGCCGTCCGGGATGCCCTCCGATATCCCCGCTGCGGCGTCCAGCACCCCCCCGACGCTCCCCGAGCCCTCTGACAGCGCGTGGCCGTTCCCAAGCGCCTTCCCGCAGACCTCGGGCACCGGCCGTCTCGACGACGGCGCCTCGCTGTGGAGCGACTTCATCTACGACGATTACGGGGCCTCCGGCGTCGAGGGCGCCCCGACTTCTAGCTTTAATCAGACCTCGGGACTCGCCGCGCACCAGGGCGACTACGTCTTTCCCTCGGGGCCGGCCGACAACAACGGCGCCGACATTTTTCGCGCCGGTGTCGGCCTGAAGGGCAACTACTCCTACTGGCGCATTGACTGGGTGACGCTCGCCGACTCCAGCGTGCCGATCGCCGAGTGGACCATGGACACCGACAACAACACGGCCACCGGCGCATCGGCGTGGCCGGCGTCGGCCGGGGTCAGCTCTCCGGGAATCGATCAGGCGCTGGTCGTCTCCAGCCGCGGGGCGTGGCTGATCAACCCCACGACCGGCATTCGCACCGACGTCCTGGCCAACGGTGGTCACCTGACCGTCGATCCCAGCTCGAAGTCATTCATCGTCGCCATTCCTCGGACGCTGCTGCCCGTGAGCGGCACCTGGAGGGTGCGCCTGGCCGCCGGTCTAGCCGACTCCACGGGCCAGAACTTCGCCCCTCCCGACGTCGATCAGGCTGGGACGAGCGCGCTCTCGAGCACCGACGAGCGCGTCTACAACGTGACCTTCCGCGGCGTCTCCCAGGAGCCACCCGTCTACACAGACGGCATGAGCGACTCGCTGATCGCCGCCGCGCAGGCGGCGCTCGCCGGAAATCCGCTCGGCAGCACCTTGGGGGCTGACGGAATCGCCCGCGCGATCACCGGCAACTTCTGGATGGAGGACGACCAGGCCGACACGCTCGCCGGCGGCGACGTGTCGAAGTTCTCACTGCTCGTCGACTGGTCGGCGCTGAGCGCCAACCAGACGACCGCTGAGCCCCAGCCCACCGGCTACAGCACGCGGTGGTATGTCTCGCGCCTGCATCCCGGCTCGGGCCAAGTCACCAACGACGGCACCGAAGGCAACTTCAAGCCGACGCTGCTCGAGCAGATCCAGCCCTACTCCGTCTACGTCCCGACCAACTACAAGCCCGGGACGGCGATGCCGCTGACCTGGATCCTGCACTCCCTCGAGGTCAACTACAACCAGTACGGCGGTGACGATCCCGACCTGCTCCAGCAGCTCTGCCAGGACCGCGGCTCGATCTGCGCCACCACCGAGGGCTTCGGCCCCTCCGGCTGGTACTACAACGAGGCCGAGACCGACTTCTGGCAGGTGTGGCGCTCGCTCGCCGACAGCTTCACGCTGAACCCCGACCGCACGGTGATCTCCGGGTACTCGATGGGCGGCTGGGCCTCCTACAAGCTCGCCTTCGAGCATCCCGATGATTTCGCCGGCGCCCTCGTCCTCGACGGTCCGGTCGTCTGCGGGGTCGAGGCCTACCCGGGCGAGAACGGCAACGCGTTCACCGATCCGCCCTGCTCGGAGGATGGCGCGAGCAAGCCGCTGATCGCTGACGCCAAGTGGATCCCGTACGTGATCGACCAGACCTACGCCGACGAGCTCGTGCCGACCACTGGGGTCATCGCCCAGGCCGAGGACTTCGACAAGCTCAACCAGCGCTACAACCTCTTCATCCACACCGGCGGCGACCATCTCGCCTTCGCCATCGAGGACCGCTTCGACGATGCCGTGACGGCGCTCGGCAATCCCGTGCGCACCACCGATCCCGGCGCCTTCACCTACGACTGGTATCCGAGCCTCAACAGCTCGCAGCTCGGCATCGGGGCCACCGGCGACTACTGGCTGAGCGGGTTGAGCGCACGCAACAACGCCTACGGGGTCATCGCCGGGATCAACGCCGATGACGGCGCGCTCCCGGATCCCAAGATCACGACGCAGCGCTTCGGCCCGACGCTCGTCACCCAGCCGCTCCCGGGCACCAACTCCGGCCTGAGCTGGAAGCTCGGCGCGCGCCCGGCGGCCACCCGCCAGATGACGCTCAAGCTCACCGACGTCGCCGGGCTGACCGTGCAGGCCGGCGAGGCCAAGCTCAAGACGGGCACGATCCCGGTCGACACCGACGGCGCCACGCGGGTGGGCTTCGCCCAGCTGGCCAAGGGCACCCTGGTTCTCGTCAACGGCCGCCAGGTCACCACGGCGAACAAGTACGGGACGGCGGCCGTCAACCTCAAGGCGGGCCACTCGGTAATCGTGCTCTCGGTGCCGTTCTCGTGCTCGCGCCCGACGGGCCGCCTGCACGGCAAGACCCTGGGACCGCTCAACCTGGGGATGACGCGCACCACCGCCCGCAGCCATTTCACCAAGACCGACACGCGGGGACGGCGCTACATGGACTTCTTCTGTCCTGCGCGCCGGAGCATCCGCGCCGGCTACCCCTCCCCCAAACTGCAACGCCCCCTCCCGCGGGCCACGCGCCGCCGCGTCAAGGGGCGGGTCGTCCTCCTCCTCACCGCCAACACCCACTTCGCGCTGCGCGGCGTCCGGCCCGGGGCCCGGCTCTCGAAGTCACGGCGCAAGCTTCACCCCGGCAAGGTCTTCTACGTCGGTCGCAACCAGTGGTACCTGACCCCCAACGGGTCGAGTCGGGGCGTGCTCAAGGTCCGCCACGGCGTGATCGATGAGATCGGGATCGCCGACTCCCGGCTGACCCGCGGGCGCAAGGCCTCCCGCCGCTTCTTCACAAGCTTCTCCTGAAACCGAGTCTTCGGCGGCCGCCTCCGGCCGTCGTCCGAGCCTGCCGCTGAGCAAGCGCTGAGTGCTCGCGATTAATGGACTGAAAAAGCGCGTACCGGGGTACGGCCTTAGTACGGAGGAAAGGACCAGGATCGTTGCTCCCCTCCTGAGGGGGCCCGCCGCGGTCGGCCGCGCGGCCGAGCGTTCGGCACCGCTGCTCGGCGAGGGCCGGCTTCGGACCCGCCTTCGTCCGCTGGCCGTGACCGTCCTGGACGGGTTCAAGAAGAACGATCTCCTCACCTATTCGAGCGCGATCTCCTTCCAGATCCTCACCGCGCTGATCCCGTTCGCGCTCTTCGTGCTGGCGATCGCCGGCCTCGTGCACGCCAGCGATGTGTGGCGCGATCATCTCGAGCCCCAATTCCGGGCCAACGTCTCACCCGACGTGTTCGCCGTCGTCAACGCGGCCGTCACCAAGGTGTTCACCGGGCGGCGGATCCTGTGGGCGACATTCGGCGGGGCGCTGGCGCTGTGGCAGATATCGGGCGCCATCCGCGCCGTCATGGGCGCGCTCGAACGGATCTACGAGGCACCGGCCGAGCGGCCCTTCATCAAGCGCTACTCGATCTCGTTCGTGCTCTCGATCGAGGTCGGCGGGTGCTTTGTCCTGGCGGCGCTCTGCCTGCTGTTCGCGCCGTTTTTGTGGACCGTTCACCACGATCTCGCCTCCCAGGCGATCGGCATGCTCGTGCGCTGGGGCCTGGTGATCGGGCTGCTGCTGCTGGTCGTGGCCCTGCTCGTCCGCCATGCTCCCGCCCGTCCCCAGAAGCTCCCATGGGTCAGCCTCGGAGCGGCCCTGGTGATCGGAACCTGGATCATCTGCTCGCTGGGGTTCTACTTCTATTTGA
>JBAPXO010000183.1:0-7372 GCA_049284255.1 Solirubrobacteraceae bacterium
CGGCGGCGACGTCGGCCGGCCCAGAACCGACGGCCTGAGATCGCGCGGCGGCCGTCTTACAATCTGGGCGAGGAGGTTCAGGTCTTCCCGGAGGTCGCCGGGCGGGGCTCACGGCCCAGGGCAGCCACAAGGCGCGAACAGTGCATCCCGGGGTCGCCGCTCCAGCCGCTCGCTGGGGTCCGCGAATAGCACCCGAAGAGAACCCTCCTTGCTGGCGTGAACTGTCGCGCCCGTCCGGCACGCGCTCGAGCGTGAGGGCCGGTGCTCGTCCTCTGCGCGGCGGGGGCGTCACCGCTCAGTGCTCCTTTCACGCACCTGCAGGCGCCTCGGGGCCGGAACCGGCGCACGCCAACACTTCTGCTTCGGGCCCGCGCCGACCCAAAGCGGCAGTCCGCCGCTCAGTTCCCAGACGGCGACGAAGCAAGAGTGAGCCAGTTCTCGGGTCGCACGCTCCGCTTTGACCAGAACTATTAGCTGACTCGTGGCTAGCACTTCGACGGGCGCATGCTCGGTTTCCTCGCATAGGGGGACCGCTGGCCCTCGTGCTGACAGGCACGTCCGGACGTCAAAGCGGGTCCGGGCGCGGACGATCGCGCGCGTCGCGAAGCGGTCGTCGGCGGCCGGCTGGCCAACGTGTTTGTGGCTGATCGACTCGTCCGGGCCGGTCAACGGCGAAGGACCTCCCGTAATGAAAATGCTCGTCCGGTCCCCTTGCCCGCGCAGCCTCCTGCAGGGGCGTTTGCACAAGCCAGATCTCGATGCCGGGAAGCTGTGGGCCCTGGTTGTTTCACGCCGTGCTTGGTCCCCGTCCTCAGGCGCTCCGAGCAGGGCGGACGGCACCGGATGAACGGTCCGCCACGTCTATGAGATCTCTTCTTCGTGAGATGACTTGCGATGTCTGTGCTCTCCGCTCAACGAGTGTCTCTACGTCCAGTGAACGGATCTAGACCTGCTTCGCCCAGCCGTCTCCGCAGCGCGTGTGCGGCCCACCTCAGCGCCTGATGCCCTTCGGGTAGGCGGCCTGCAAGCCAGAAGAGGCTGTGCGGCTGCCCCATGATCCGACGGTGCGAGACCGGGACACCGGCGTCTCGCAGTGCAGTGACGTGCCGCTCGCCCTCGTCGCGCAGCGGGTCGACTTCACAGGTGACGACGATCGCGGGCGACAAGTCGGGCACAATGCGGACGAGCGGGTCATCGGGCGGCTCGTCTCCCAGCCAAGATCGCCAGAAATACTCCATGTCGGCGTGTGGCAGATCGGACGCGTCGCTGAAGGCCGCGTGCGAGGGCGTGTCCATAGCGGGATCAAGCGCGGGATTGAGCAGGACGTGCGCGGTGAGACGATTCGCTAGGCGGGCGGCGGCGCAGGCAGCGAGCAGGCCGCCGGATGACTCGCCGACGAGCGCGAGGGGCTCGGTGTCGAGGCTTGACGCGACCGCCTCGGCCTCGTCGATCGCGACGGGCCAGCCGTGCTCGGGGGCGCGGCGGTAGTCGACGACGACCACCCGGATGCCGATTTCGTTCGCGAGCACCGCGGCAAGCGGCGCCACGAGGTCGGCGCTGCCGACGATCCAGCCGCCGCCGTGGAGCCAGACTGCCGTCCCACCCCAGCGCACGGGCGGGTCGACTGTGATCACCGGGATCTCTCCGTGAGGCCCATCGACGATCCCACGAGCGAAAAGGACGCCAGCGGGTGGTGGAGGCATGAAGCGGGCGAAGGCGTCGTAGACCGCGCGACGGGCCTCGCTCGGCGTGAGCTCGGCCAACGGGACGGGCAGCAGCGCCGCCACCTCCTTAAGTACTGCCTGTGTCTCCGGCCTCATGATCCAGGGGCTGCCCTTCGGACGGATGTACGATCTGCGTCGCTCCCACCCCGAGTGCCCCGGTCGTTGAGAAGCTCACGGGCGCGCAGGGCCAGGTAGAGACGTCCACGACGCTCGGGCGAGTCCAGTGAGCAACCCAATATCTCTTCGATGTGTTCGAGCCGGTAGTAGACCGAGCGGCGACGTAGGAAGAGCCTGCCGGCTGTGGCGATCTTGCTGCCGTTTGCCTGCAGAAACGCGTCGAGCGTCCGTACTAGCTCTGAGCCGTGCTCGTCGTCATAGGCGATCAGGCCTCCGAGCTCGCCTTCGACGAATGTCGAGAGCTCGGGACCGCCGATCAGTGGGGAGAGCAGCCGGTGCAAGACGAGTTCGTCATACAGCTGGACGCGAACGTCTGATCCGGGATGGGAGAGCCGGTCGGCGGCACGCGCTTCCTCGAATGCGCGCGGCAACCCGGAGGCGCGGCATGGTCTGCTCACACCGATGCAGGCGGTCGAGCTGGAGGCGGCCATGAGACGATCAACGACGCGGGCCGCGGCGGCCTCGTGGCCACCTGGCACCCCGGTGCCCGCTACCGCTATGACCGTGCCGTCCAGTGCGCCGACGATAGCTGGCCAGCTGGCTGCCGCGAAGGCTGCCCGCGTCGATTCCAACAGGGTGCCCGCAGGGTCTTTCACCGCCGCCTCGTGCGGCGCAGGAGGAGCCGGGCTGGTGGCGAGAACGACGAGCTCCTGGCCCAACGCGATCCCGAGCCCACCGGCGTGATCGAGGAACTCGCGTGCGTTGAAGTCACGCCCCGAGGTGAGTGTTCGCAGCAGCCCGACCTCTGCCTCATCGCTAAGCCAAGCGTCGCGTTCAAGCATCAGCTGCAGCGCAATGGTCGAGGCGGCCCGACCGGTAACCAGGCGCGCAACAGCGTTTAGCGGGCTGTCGCGCTCGAGCACGTGCAGGCGCCCCCACATCTCGCCACGCAGCGAGATGTCTGACCAGGCACAAGGCAGCTCGGCCTCGGACATGCGGACCTCCGGCACCGGCGGCTCCCGGTGCGGAGCCCGTGTGTGCGCGCGCCAGTCGCGCAGGATGGGACCAACGATGCCGGAAGCCTCCCCGTACGCCAGGACACGATGCGCGGAGTCCTCGAGGATCACCGGGTTGTGCAGGCGCTCGGACAGCAGCTCGAGGACGGCGGCTAACGGCGCGCCCTCCCGGATGAGCTCGCCGAGCGCGTCATCGATCTCCAGCGCGCGCAGCACGGCCGCATGCGACGCGTTGATGAGCTCGGTATGGATGGCATGCGTGACACCGACAAACGGCACCTCGTTCTCGAGAGCCACGAGGACAAGGGCGCCCCGCTGTGCCTCTTCGATCATGGCTGACGGGATGCGGTCAAGCCGCCGTCCGAGCTCGATGATGACCGCAGCGGCGCCGACCTGAGCGATCTCGCGGATATAGCGGCGAAGGGCTCGTTCGTCGACGCTTAGCCCGGTCGCCGCTGTCAGCAGGACCTCGCCGCCGGTGAGGTACTGCGCGATGTCGGCGATCTCACCCGAGTGGACCCATCGAATCTCGCGGTCGAGGTGCTCGCTGCCGGCGACCACGTCGACGCCCGCGCCGCGCAGAAGCGGAAGCTCGAGCAGCTCGCAGACTCTCATACGACGTGACGTTACAGCCGACCCCACCCCAAACCGAGCACAACGTGCAGCCGCGTCGGAGAATTCTGCACAAATTGCCCATTCTTCCGCGACGTGATGCGGCGTACGATTGCCCTGTTCCTGAAAGTCGCGTAGACCACCGCGCGGCACTTGCACCACGGGAGGAATGGTCGGATGACACGAGTGCTCTTTCTCTATGGAGGGTGGCCGGGCCATCGTCCCCTGGAGGTCGCCGAATGGGCCGGCGGTGTCATGCAGGAGCTCGGCTTCGACGTCGACGCGATCCAAGACCCGCATCGCCTCGAGGAGGACCTGCGCCCCTACGACCTCATCGTCGTCGGCTGGACACAAGCGATGACCACCGAGGATCTCACCGAGCGCGCCGAGCGGCGCCTGCACGAGGCGGTAACGGCCGGAACCGGTCTGGCCGGCTGGCACGGCATGGCAGCGTCGTTTCGCTCGAGCCTGCAGTTCTCGCTCCTAGCCGGCGCCTCTTTCCTTGAGCACCCCGGCGGCGAGGGCGTCCCGGTGCCGTACACGATCGAGATCGTCGATCGTGAGCATCCCGTGACGCAGGGCGTCGACGACATCGAGATCGCCTCCGAGCAGTACTACATGCACGTCGACCCCGCGGCCCACGTGCTCGCGACGACGACGTTCTCGGGCGAGCACCTCCCGTGGCTGGAAGGCGTCGTCATGCCCGCCGTCTACGTCCGCCAGTGGGGCCAGGGCCGGGTCTTCTACGCCTCGCCGGGCCACGATCCCTCCGAGCTGCAGATTCCCGGCGTGGAGCGGCTCGTCCGCCAGGGACTTGCGTGGGCCGCGCGCGGATGACGCCAGCGCACAGCCACCATCACGAGTTCTTAAGCGCGGCGCCGGCGGCAGCGGCGGCGGCGGCGACTGCGACTGCGACTGCGACTGCGACTGCGACTGCGACTGCGACTGCGACTTGATCATGGCCGAGCGGCTGGAGAGAGATCTTCTGGGCGAGCGGGCCGTGCCCGCCGACGCCTACTTCGGCGTGCACACGCTGCGAGCGATCGAGAACTTCCAGATCAGTGGCGTGCCCATCTCCAGCCACCCGCCGCTGGTGCGGGCGCTAGCGGCGGTCAAGGAGGCCACGGCCCGTGCCAACGGCGAGCTCGGCCTGCTCGACCAAGCCAGGACGGACGCCATCGTGGCGGCCTGCCGGGAGATCCGTGCGGGAGGACTGCACGACCAGTTCCGCGTTGACGTCATCCAGGGCGGCGCCGGAACCTCGACGAACATGAACGCCAACGAGGTAATCGCCAACCGAGCGCTCGAGATCCTCGGCCACCCGAGCGGCGCCTATGACGTACTGCATCCCCTAGAGCACGTCAACCTGAGCCAGAGCACCAACGATGTGTACCCTACGGCGATCAAGCTGGCCCTCCACCAGGAGGTGCACGAGCTCATTGCTGCGCTCGCCGAGCTGCGCACGGCGTTCGAGCTCAAGGCGCGAGAGTTTCACGACGTCTTGACGATCGGTCGCACGCAGCTACAGGACGCCGTCCCGCTGACGCTCGGACAGATGTTCGCCGCGGTCGCGGTGACGATCGGCGAGGACGAGGAGCGCCTAGCGGAGGCGCGCGTCCTCCTCTGCGAAATCAACCTCGGCGCCACCGCCATCGGCACCGGAATCAACGCTCATCCCAGGTACGCGGAGATCGTCCGGCGACAGCTGTCGGAGATCACGGGAATCGCGCTCACGACCGCGACCGACCTTATCGAGGCGACCCAGGACGCCGGAGTGTTCGTGCAGCTCTCGGGTGTGATCAAGCGCGTGGCCGTCAAGCTCTCGAAGACCTGCAGCGACCTACGGCTACTGTCGTCAGGGCCGCGCGCCGGCTTCGGCGAGATAGCGCTGCCGGCCGTTCAGGCCGGGTCCAGCATTATGCCCGGCAAGATCAACCCGGTTATTCCCGAGGTCGTCAACCAGGTGGCGTTCGAGGTCTTCGGCAACGACGTGACCGTCACGTTCGCGGCCGAAAGCGGACAGCTGCAGCTCAACGCCTTTGGACCGGTCATCGCCCATCGGCTGTTCGAGAGCTTGACGCACCTGCGGGCGGCGGTCGTGACCCTCACCGAGCGCTGCGTGAACGGCATCACCGCCGACCGAGAGCGGCTGCGGCGAATCGTGGAGTACTCGGCCGGCCTGGCGACGGCGCTGAATCCCCACATCGGCTATGTGCGAGCGTCACAGGTCGCCCGCGAGGCGCTGGCCGACGATCGCAGCATCTACGAGCTGGTCCTCGAAAAGGGATGGATGAGCCGAGAGCGCCTAAACGAGGTCCTGCGGCCCGAGGTGCTGAGCCGGCCCTCGGTCGCCGCACCCCAGTCCGGCCCAACCGACAACAACAACGAAGAGGAGTTGAGGAGACATGGCTGAGACGTATGTGGATAAGGCATCGGAGGAGGCCGTGAGTGAGCGGATGAAGCTCACCGGGGGTGAGATCATCGGTCGGGCACTGCGCTCATACGGGGTGCCCTACGCGGCCGGCATCCCGGGCCACGGGGCCTGGGCGATGCTCGACGGGCTGATGCAGCCCGGGGCGGAGATCCCCTTCGTTCAAGTGTTCCACGAGCAGGCGGCGATCCACCTGGCTGACGGCTACTACCGCGCCTCGGGGCGGCCGATGGCCGCCTTCACATCGGTCGGCCCGGGCGCCGCGAACACCACCATGGGGCTGGCGACAGCGTTTGCCGATTCGACCAGCCTGATCTACTTCGGCGGCGCGCCGCCGACGCACATGATCGGCCACGGCACCATGCAGGAGCTTGACCGCCACCACGCCAACGACTTCTCCCAGATCACCCGCGTGGTGACCAAGCGTCAGTTCAGCGTCGATCGGACTGAGCAGCTGCCGGCGACCATCCACCGCGCCTTCAACGCGATGCTCACCGGCCGTCCGGGGCCGGTGCACATCGAGGTGCCGATGGACGTCCAGGCGCTCGCGGCTGAGGTCGAGATCCACGACCTGGACCGCCGGCTGCCGATCGGCGTCATCCACCCCGATCCCGAGGCGATTGAGCGCGCCGAGCGCGTTCTGGCGGCGGCCGAGCGCCCGGTCATGGTCGTCGGCGGCGGCGCCGTGACGGGCGAGGCCGCGGGCGCGATCCGGTCCCTGGCCGAGGCGCTCTCAGTCCCGGTGGTGACGACGTGGAACGGAAAGGGTGTCTTCCCTGAGGACCACCGCCTGTTCGCCGGAGCGGTCGGGCAGACGGGAACCATCCCGGGCAACGCGATCGCCGCCTCGGCCGATGTAGTCATCTCGGTGGGTTGTAAGTTCACCGACTGGTCGGCGTCGAGCTACCGCCGCGGAGTCTCGTTCTCCATTCCGCCCGCCAGGCTCATCCACATCGACGTCGACCCATATGAGATCGGCAAAACCTATCCGGCCGAGGTCGGGATCGTCGCCGACGCCGGCGCGGCCGTCGCGGCCCTACGCGACGCCGTCGGCGACAGCCCCAAGTTGCCCGCAGGGCGCGAGGGATTCCTCGCCGAGCTCGACCGACTCAAGGACGAGTGGCTCGAGAAGGAGGCCAAGCGCCTGAACAGCGACAACTTTCCCTTTACCTCGCAGCGCCCGCTACGTGACCTGCGCCGCGTCCTACCGCGCGACGGCATTCTCGTGGTCGGCTCCGGCAATCCCCAGGGCGCCGTCAAGCAGAGCTTCCCGGTCTATGAGCCACGAACGCACCTCGGGTCCGGGACCTACTCGTCAATGGGATGGGCGGTGCCGGCGGCGATCGGCGCCAAGCTCGCGCAGCCAGACCGCCAGGTCGCCTGCGTGCTGGGCGATGGTGACTTCCTGATGACGCTCGAGGAGATCGCCGTCTGTGTCACCAATGACATCCCGGTCGTGTTCGTAGTTCAAA
>JBAPXO010000184.1:0-3558 GCA_049284255.1 Solirubrobacteraceae bacterium
ATTTTCCCTCAACTCATTGCAACTACGACCGAGAGAACCTAGCTGATAGATCGAACACCTGCGGTTTAGTTGTTGACAGAAGCCTGAACGCAACATAGGCTTAGGCTCCTGCTTCAGAGACTTGCGAACGAGTTGGAGAACATCAATGCCTCATCACCTCACGGTTCCCGTCGCCGACACCGTGCTGGACGCCAACGACACAGAGGGCTACGGCCAACCGGTGCTGCTGCTCAACGGCATGTACGCCACCCAGCGCCACTGGAAGCGGGTGCTGCCTCTGCTCGCTGGCCGATACCGCGTGGTCACCTTCGACGGCCGCGCCCGGGGCAAGTCGGGCACCTCCAGCGACTACTCCTTCGCCGGCTGCCTGGAGGACGTCACAGCCGTGCTTGACGCCACCGGCCTGAAGCGGCCGATCCTTGCCGGCTGGTCGCACGGGGCGGCGGTCGCCGTCCGCTACGCCGCCCAGCACCCGGACCAAGTCGCCGGCGTCGTCTGCATCGACGGAGCCTTGCCCGTGGACCCCATCGACGACGCCTTCCGCGACCGGGTCCGTAAGCTGTTCCGGCGCAACGCGATCCCCATCAAGATCCTGGCGGCGCTCGGTCTCGGCACGCGGATGTCGGCGACACAAGCCGCCGAGGCGAACATCGAACTGAATGAGCTGTCCGCAGGCATCGCCACCGATTACGCGCAGACGCGATGCCCAGTGGCGGTCATCAAGGCGACCGGGAAGCACCTGGGCGCCACCGAGGAGGAAATGCGCAAGGTGCGAGCCAACATCGACCCGATCGTCGCGAGCAACACCAACGTCACCATCTTCGCGACTGTGCCCGCCAACCACAGCAGGATCGTCGCCAAGCACCCCGACACCATCGCCGCTGCCATCGATGCCGTCGCCAGCCAGGCATCACTGCACCGCCCCCAGGCAACCCCCACGGAGCGGACACCCCCATTGCCCAGCCGGGTAACTACGAGGCATTGATGGTGCAACCTTGACGACACCAACCCTGCGAGCGTGACGGTCCCGGTCGGGTATCTCTGGTCGGTCGCGGTTGTCGCGCTGGGCACGGTCCTGGCGTTGAGACCGCTGCGGCGCCCGTGGCCACTGGGCCCGCTGAGCTTCTTCTTCGGAATCGTGGTCAACGAGCTTCCGTTCGTCGCGTTCTACTGGCTACTCGCCTCGACCTTGGTCGCGCTCGCGCAGGGTGACCTGAGCGCGCCGGGCGGCATGGCGGCGCTCGGTGTCGCTGCCCTGACGACGGCTGGACTCGGGGTCGTCGCTTGGCGGGGGTTGCAGGCCGGCCCGGCTATCGAGCAGGCCATCGGCCGGGAGCTCGGCACCAGCCGATGCGGGGCGTCGGACCACCCGCCGCATCCCCCGCTGTCGAGGGGGTGTTCGCTCGCACGCATCCTGCTCACACCCCTTCCTTTGTGGCGCCGTGATGTGGAGCGGATCACGAACGTCAGCTACGGGGATGCGGGCAGCGCGAACCGGCTGGATCTGTATCGCCACCGCTCCCATCCCGCCGATGCTCCGGTGTTCATCCACTTCCACGGGGGGCACTTCCGGATGGGCGCCAAGAGCCGCGAGGCCCGCGCGATCTTCTATCGGCTCGCCGCCCATGGCTGGGTGTGCGCCAGCGCGAACTATCGGCTACGAGCGGCAGGCCGGTTCCCGAACTCACTGATTGACGCCAAGAAAGCCATCGCTTGGGCGCGGCGACACGCACCGGACTACGACGCTGATCCAACAATGCTGGTAGTGGCGGGCAGCTCCTCTGGAGCGCACCTGGCTTCAATGGCCGCGCTTACGCCCAACGACCCGGCCTTTCAGCCGGGGTTCACGCACGAGGACACCTCCGTCAGTGCCGCCGTCTGCCTCTACGGCTACTACGGCAGCCGCGGTTTCGATGGGCCGCTGCCCTCGTCGCCGTTGGCGTACGCGAACGTCGACGCGCCCCCGTTCTTCATCGCGCACGGCACCAACGACACCGGCACGTCTGTCGAGGCGGCTGCGCATTTCGCCGAACAACTGCGCGGCGTCTCCACCAGCCCAGTCGTCTACGCGCAGCTGCCCGGCGCGGCGCATGTCTTTGACATGTTTCGCTCCCTGCGGCTGACGAGGGTCATCGACGGGATCGAGACTTTCGCCGCCTCGGTCGGTCACACTCGTCCAAAGCGCCCCGACAAGCACGCAAACGGATCCCATTAGCCCAGATTGAGCGGCCATATGCCCCTCGGCTACCGCCCTGAGCGCCGATCAACATTACTTCCCACCGCTGTTCCTGGCTCGCATTGCGACGCTTCCGATCGCAAGCTGAGAACGGCTCGGAGTGCTTGGCGATCGGACTAGGCGGGACGCAGCGCGGCGGTCAGGCACGCGGCTAGCGGGGCACGATGTTCGCTGTGGAGCGGTCCGCTTGCGGTGAGGCGCTTGGCGAGCGTCTTGGGGTGGAGCAGGAGGTGGCCGCGCATCTCGGTGGTGCGCAGGAGTGGTAGGCCCGCTTGGGTGAAGCAGAGCACCGCTTGGACTGGAACAGATCGGTATTCGGTGCTCTGAAGAGCGTCGCGCACCGCTTTGATTTGACGGTCAAGACCGTCGAGGTACGTGGTGCGGTCGCGACCGCCGATGAACAGCACGGGCGGTTTGAGCGAGCGGCTGCGGATCTCAATTTTGCCTGTTACGGCCTTGGTATCGATGACGTAGATGCCGCTGGGCACGATGGTGATGTGGTCGATGTCGCCGCGCCCGCCGGGCATCCGGCGGTTGTGCAGCGCGACGCCTCCGACCTTCTCGACGGCTTTTTCGATCGCTGCGGCACTGTCGATCTCGCCTTGCTCGCCTTGTCGCAACGCCTTCTGATGCTGGGGCTCGCCGTTCCAGGTCAGCAGGAGGCCACCGATGTGAGGGTGGGCCTCGCGGACGCGTCGCTCGCGGGTGGAGCGACGACGCTCGTATTCGCGAGCAAGGCTCGCGCCTGGGCGGCCCGTGTCCACCGGCGAGGGGTGGGCATCGAGCTTCGTCGGCGCAGCCGGTCCGTTGAGGCAGGGGATGCAGGTGACCGTCCGGCTTTCTCGGTCCCATGAGGCGACGACCCCAGCAGCAAGCTCGGTGCCGCAGCTCGTGCAGGTGTCCGGTAGGCGCAGCTTGAGTCTCTTCGCGGCCACGACCTTCTCATCGGCGAGGACCGCGTCGGTTCAAAAATGGCAACGCCGCACTGGACGAACGCCTCAGCACTTCTGCCGAGTCGGGACTGTTGACCGGCCCCGTTGACCGAAACTTGTGCCCGCGACCAGCAGCCAGCAACCAGCAACCTTTTAGTTGCGCGAAAAGTCGGGTGCTTTGCAGGTCTTTCATCAGCGCCCCCGGCAGGACTCGAACCTGTGACCCACGGCTTAGAAGGCCGTGGCCGAGGCTCTGACGTCAGCAAGTACGGGCAGTTACAAACGCTCAATTGCCTGTATTGGAGGCCTTCTAGCTCGGAAGGTTGCCGGTGACGGTTGCCCGTTGCGACAGTTGCCCGACAGTTGCCCGCTGTCGAAGGCACGTTGTAC
>JBAPXO010000185.1:0-2902 GCA_049284255.1 Solirubrobacteraceae bacterium
CGGGCTCACGGACCACCAGCGATCCGGCGGTCACCCGGGCCCACAAGTCGCTGCAGACCTCGTGTAGCTCAGTCGTACACATCGGCGACTCGACCTCGGAGGGCCTTATCTCCAGCGACTACCTGCCCGACCCCTCGCAGCGGATCCCGGCCCAGTACGCCCGCGTGGGCGTGCGGCACTCGATCATGGAGATCACTGGCGCGACCTCGATCGTGGAGACCCTCCCGGGCGGGATCAACGCCTACCGCGTCGCCCGCCAGCTGGTGGACGGCGGCTACCGGGGCTGCTGGGTGATCGCGCTGGGCACCAACGACACCGCCGACATCTATGTCGGCTCATCGATCTCGCTGGCTGCTCGAATCAAGAAGATGATGTCCGTGATCGCCAACCAGCCCGTGATGTGGGTCAACGCCAAGACTCTGAACGCCAGCGGCCCCTACTCCGAATCGGACATGCAGAAGTGGAACGCGGCGCTCCTGGCCGCCTGCTCGCACTACCCGAACATGCACGTCTACGACTGGGCGGCCGTGGCCAAGGACAAGTGGTTCATCCCCGACGGCATCCACTACTACTCCCCCGGCTACGCCGCCCGCTCGCACCTCATCGCCAACGCGCTCGCCGAGTCCTTCCCCGCCTCGGGACCTGCGCCGACCGGATGCACGGTCCACACGAAGTCGATCTCGGTTCCCGTGCTCGGCGTGCACTGATGGCCCGCTCCGAGGCGATCGATCTGCTCGTCGGCGAGCGCACCGTGCGCGTGACGAACCCGGACCGGATCTACTTCTCCGCGCGCGGGGAGACCAAGCTTGACCTCGCGAACTACTACATCAGCGTCGGCGATGGGATCGTCCGCGCGCTGCGCGAGCGGCCGTGCATGCTGCACCGCTTCCCCGGCGGCGTCGGCAGCAAGAAGGTCCACCAGAAGCGGGTGCCCCCGGGCGCGCCCGACTGGCTGCAGACGGTGCGCGTCGATTTCCCGTCGGGCCGCCACGCCGACGAGCTGTGCGTGGTTGAGCTGGCCGATGTCGTCTGGGCGGTACAGATGTCGACCGTCGAGTTTCACCCGTGGAACTCGCGGCGCGCCGACACCGAGCGTCCCGACGAGTGGCGGATCGACATCGACCCGATGCCCGAGGCCAGCTTCGAGTCCGTGCGGCGCATCGCCCACGTCGCCCATGAGGTCCTCGATGAGCTCGGAGCGACGGGCTGGCCGAAGACGTCGGGCGGCCACGGCATCCACATCTACGTCCGGATCGAGCCCGCTCACGGCTTCGCCGACGTCAGGCGCGCCGCACTGGCCTTCGCCCGTGAGGTGGAGCGCCGCGCCCCCGCCGACGCGACGACGACCTGGTGGCGCAAGGACCGCGAGCCCGACAAGGTGTTCGTCGACTACAACCAGAACGCCCGCGACCACACGATCGCCTGCGCATACTCGGTCCGCGGCAACACCGAGGCGACGGTTTCGACGCCGATCGGCTGGGACGAGATCGACGACGTCGACCCCGCGGAGCTGACGATTGACACCGTCCCGGCGCGCTTCGCGAAGCTCGGCGACCTGCACGCCGGGATCGACGAGGCGGTGTTCTCGATCGAGCCACTGCTGGAGTGGGCCGAGCGCGACGAGCGCGACGCTCTCGAGGACCCGGGCGGCGCGGCGACCGGCGACGTGGATGGTTAAACCGACATCCCAGGTCGGATCTTGCGCCCACGTTGGCTTGACAGGGGTACCGTATCCCCGACGATGCCCGAGGCCCTGCTGATCGTCGATGTGCAGAACGACTTCCTGCCCGGGGGCGCGCTCGCGGTCCCCGACGGCGACGAGGTCATTGCGCACATCAACGAGCTCGCCGCCGACCCGCGCTTTGCCGCGGTGATCGCGACCCGGGATTGGCATCCGCCAGACCACGGCTCCTTCAAGGACAAGGGCGGGCCGTGGCCCGAGCACTGCGTGCAGGGCACTCCCGGAGCCGAGCTGGCCAGCGACATCGAGCGCGGGCGGATCGACGCGGTGATCAGCACGGGAACCGATCCCGACGCCGACGGATACTCGGGCTTTGAGAACGAGGAGCTGCGCGAGCTGCTTCGCCAGGAGCAGGTCGTCGCCGTCACGATCGTCGGGCTGGCCACCGACGTCTGCGTCCTCCATACGGCCCGCGACGCCCTGCGCGAGGGACTGGTGGTGACGATCGAAACCGCCGGCACCCGCGGCATCGAGCCTGAGAGCACCGAGGCCGCGCTCAAGGAGCTCGGCGACGCCGGCGCCCAGATCAAGTAGCGCTCACCAGTTGCTCATCGACGCCGTGACGATGTGGCGCAGGTCGTCGCCGGTGACCTCCTTGGGCGCCACCGCCAGCAGCCGCTCCTGCTTGAGAGCGCCCTCGACGAGCTCCGGGATGTCGTCCTCGGTGTAGCCGAGCTCGGCCACGCCCCGGGGGGCGTCGACGTCGCGCATCAGCTCGCGCAGTACGTCGGGCAGCGTGTCGGGGCCGGGATCCGGCAGCGGCTCGCCCGCCAACAGCTCGGCCACCCGGTGGTGGCGATCGGGCATCGCGTCGTAGGTGAAGCGAAAGGCGGCCGGGGCGGTCACGATGACCGAATGGCCGTGCGGGACGAAGGGGTGGTCGTCGGGATAGCCGGCCGGGTGATACTCGTGCTTCACGCTCGCGATCGGATATGCGCACGAGTGCGGGATGTGCACGCCCGCCGACCCGAACCCGACGCCGGCCATCGTCGCGGCGAGCATCATGAATCCCCGGGCCTCGACGTCGTCGCCGTCGGCCACCGCGCGTCGCAGGTAGCGGCCGCCGAGCTCGAGCGCCTTGGCCGACCACACGTCGGCGATCGGGTTCGATCCCTGGTAGGGCGGGCGGTCGTCGGGCGAGGCCGGCCGCTCCCGCCTGTC
>JBAPXO010000186.1:0-6132 GCA_049284255.1 Solirubrobacteraceae bacterium
TTCACCGGCCAGGTGGTCCACCGGCTCCACTTCAAGGGAGCGGGCACGCTGAGCTGGGCGATCCACCAGCACGCCACGATTGCTGCCATCTTCGGGGTGGCCGTGATCGGAGTCTGGTTCCTACGCCGGCACCGCAATCCCTCACAAGTTGAGCTTGAGCCGCTGACCGTGCTCGGCGTGCTCCTCGCCGCGCAGGGCTTGGTCGGAAGCGTTCAGTACGAGCTCAAGCTGCCCAGCGAAATGGTCTGGGTTCACGTCTCGCTGGCGACCGTCACCTGGCTGGTGATCCTCTGGACCGCTGCCTCCGAAGGGCGGCTCGTGCCTCGATCCGCGCCGGTTCCAGAGCCCGATCAAGCCCGTACTGCGCCTGAGGTCGAGTCGCTGCAGCGAGCCTGACCCCGTCCGGGGGAACGCTCGATACGATCGCAGTCGACACGCCATGGCGTCCGATCAGTCAAGTCAGGTTCCGGCTCCCGCCCGCACCGCCGATGCCTCGCTGAGCATCCTCGTGGTAGACGACGAGTCCGACCTGCGGGAGATGCTCACGCGCTCGTTCTCGCGCGAGGGTCATCGGGTGCTCGCTGTGGCCGACGGGCGGGCGGCGATCGACCGCGCGAGCACCGACAGCTTCGACATCGTGCTCCTCGACGTGGCCCTCGGTCCCGGCCCGGACGGGTACGAGGTGTGCCGGACGCTGCGCGCGCGCCGCAACGTGGTGCCGATCATCATGTTGACCGCGCTCGACTCCGAGGCCGATGCCGTCCTCGGACTCGAGGCGGGAGCAGACGACTACGTCACCAAGCCCTTCGGCCTGGCCGAGCTGCGCAGCCGCATCCGTGCCGTGCTGCGCCGCGCGGGCACGCGCGCGATGGGCGACGAGGTGCTTGTCGTGGGGCCGATAGCGTTGGATCGGGCTCAGCGTGAGGTGACGATCGAGGGGAGCCCGATCAAGCTCACGTTCTCGGAGTTCGAGCTCCTCGACGCACTCATGACCGACCCGGGCCGGCTGCTCAACCGCCAGGAGCTGCTCCGAGCGATCTGGGGAGACAGCGCCTATCGGGATCCGCGTGCCATCGACGTCCACATCCGCCACCTGCGTGAGAAGCTCGAGCCCGAGCCCGAGAAGCCCCGCTACATCCTGACCGTGCGGGGGGCGGGGTATCGGCTCCGAGGCCCTTAGTGAGGATCGGGTAGCGCCGTGCGACAGGTCGCCAGTGGCGGAGAGCGCCTGACCCGTTGGGCGCAGTCCGGACGGGGCGCCTTCGGCCTGCGAGGCCGGATCGTGGGCGTGGTGGTGGTGACCACGATCGCCACCCTGGCGGTCGCCGCGCTCGCCCTGCTGGGCCCGCTGGAGCACACCCTGCGCGACGCCGAACAGACGACGCTGCGCAACGAGCTCAACAAGAAGACCCTGCACACCTTCAAGGCGCTGTCGCTCAGCCAGCTCGTCAACTCCACCAAGGTGCGTGAGCAGCTCAACGACGATCAGGCCAACCTGGCCAATCGGATCAGTGCCACCGTCGACGTCCTCGGCTATCCCGAGCCCAGCGGGGAGCACAGCCAGCTGCTCACCCCCCGCGTCGGCATCGCCGATGAGACGCTGGCCAGCGACGACGTCGTCGCCGACGCGTTCCGCACAGGCCGCGCCAAGTACAGCTTCGGCTCGATCGGCGGCCGCGAGTACATTTGGGCGGCGATCCCGTTCCCGAGCGGTGGTCTGCGCTACGTGCTCGCGGTACGCAAGTCAAGCGACGAGATCCCGGCCGCGGCCCGCGTGCTGCGTACCGCGTTCCTGGACGCGGCGCTGGCCGGGCTGGCACTCACGCTGATCCTCGCGATTCCCCTGTCGGGGAGGCTGGTGCGCCGGCTGCGGCGGTTGCGCCAGGCCGCTCTCGAGCTCGCCGACGAAGGCCCCGCCGTCGAGATCCCCGTCGACAGGGTCAGAGACGAGGTCGGCGACCTGGCGCGAACGCTCGCGCTGATGCAACAGCGCCTCCAGCATCAGGAGGAGGCGCGCCGCGCCTTCGTGGCGACGGCCTCGCACGAACTTCGCACGCCTTTGACCTCGCTCGACGGCATGCTCGAACTGCTCGATGACGACCTCCGCTACGCGGATCCCGATCTCGAGGATGCGCTGGCCCTGCTCGAACGCGCGCGCGCCCAGTCACGTCGCCTCGGACGCTTGGCGGCCGATCTCCTCGATCTCTCGAGGATCGACGCCCAGGTGGATCTGCGCTCCGAGCCGGTCGAGCTCGGCGAGCTCAGTCGCGCGGTGATGGCCGAGTTCGAGCTGGGGACCCAGCACCGGGGCATCACCTCCCAGCTCGACGACCTCGGGGGCTCGGTATGGGCACTGGGCGATCCCGGAAGCATCGCCCGCATCCTGCGCATCCTCCTCGACAACGCCGTTCGGATGAGCCCCGTGCAGTCTGAGATCAAGGTCGTCCTGAGGCGGGCTCCAGACGTCGCGATCAGCGTCTCCGACCAGGGTCCGGGCGTGCCCGAGGAGGAGCGCGACGTGATCTTCCGCCGCTTTAGCCGCGGGCGCGACACCTCCGGCGAGGCGGGCTTTGGACTAGGCCTGGCGATCGGACGCGAGCTCGCCGAGCGCATGGGTGGGACGCTCGTGCTCGAGGAGAGCGCCACCAGCGGGGCGACGTTCACGCTGAAGATGCCGGCCGCCCAGGCCCCCGAACACGATCCGGTCGCCGTGGCCTGAGCCCGGGCGCTGGTCCGGGCGGCGGCCCTCGGCGAGCACACCCCGGGCCCGGCAGGCGCGGCTTGGGTCACCCGGCCGGCGGCGAGGGCCGCTAGCTGGCAGCATCCGGTCGCAATGGACAAGGAGTTGATGAAGGCGACGCTCGCGGTCGACGAGCATCACTGGTGGTACCGGGGACGCCGGCGAATCATCCGCGCCCAGCTCGACAGCCTGGCGCTTCCGGTGCCCGCCCGGGTCCTGGACGCCGGTTGTGGATCAGGCCGGACGCTGCAGGAGCTCGTCGATTACGGAGAGGTGCACGGGATCGAGCTCGATGCCGAAGCCGCCGAGCTGGCGCGCAACCGAGGTCATGGCGAGGTGCTGGTCGGCCGTCTGGAAGACCTTCCCTGGCCCGATGCCAGCTTCGACCTGATCACCTGCCTCGACGTCATCGAGCACACGCCTGACGACCGGGCGACGCTCGCCGAACTGCGCCGTGTGTGCCGGCCGGGGGGCTGGCTGCTCGTGACCGTGCCGGCCTATCAGACGCTGTGGTCGCTGCACGACGTGGCCAACCACCACTACCGCCGCTACTCCCGTGCCATGCTGCGCGACTGCGCAGTCAGCACGGGCTGGGACGTGTGGCGGATGACGTCTTTCAACAGCCTGCTGCTCGCGCCGGCCGCCGCCGTCCGTCTCGCCCAGCGCCGCTTCGGCACGCACAACGGCTACACCAACGACCTCGCGCTCGGGCCCCCATGGCTCAACGATGTGCTCGAGCGTCCTCTGGCCCTGGAAGCCGATTGGCTGGGCCGCGGCCGTACGCTGCCCTTCGGACTGTCGCTGATGGGGGTCCTGCGGGCGCCCGGAGGTCGCTGAGCGGTGAGGGCTGGGCCGACTAAGGCCCACCAGGTCATGAAGTCGTGACGCTCGGTCTGGCCGCCATCATCAGCATCTCCAGCGGCCTCGGCTACCTGCTGCCGGCGATCATCGGGCTGGAGTCGCTGGGCTTCCCCTCCCCGGGGGAGACCGCGCTCGTGCTCGCCGCCGTGCTCGCGAGTCAGGGCAAGCTCAACATCGAGCTGGTCATCCTCATCGGTGTGACCTCGGCGATCGTCGGCGACAACATCGGCTACCTGCTCGGTCGCCATTTCGGTCGCGAGGTCCTTGTCGCCAAGGGTCCATTTCAAGAGCGCAGGCTCCAGGCGGTCGACTTCGGCGACGGCTTCTTCGAGCGCCACGGTCCGAAGGCCGTCTTCTTCGCTCGCTGGATCGCGCTCGTGCGCTTCGCCGCCGCCTGGTTGGCCGGCATCAATGGAATGCCGTTTCGCCAGTTCTTCTTCTGGAACGCTCTGGGCGGGATCACCTGGGGGGTGACCTACGGGCTGGTCGGCTATTTCCTGGGAAACGCCGCCGCGGCCGTGCTCTCGAGCGTCGGGGTCATCGCCGCCGTGGTCCTTGTGCTGGCGGCGATCGGCGCCTTTATCTGGTTCAAGCTCAGAGAGCGCCGCTCGGCTGCTCGGACGGCTGGGCGGGCCGACTCCGAGCCTCCCGCCGGGGGAGGCTCGGGGGAAAACTGACCGGGTCCTAGGAGTCCTGGTCCAGCGACAGCGCGCAGGAGTTAATGCAGTAGCGCTGGCCAGTCGGCCGGGGCCCGTCGTCAAAGACGTGACCGAGGTGGCCTCCACAGCGCTTGCAACGAACTTCCGTGCGGCGCATGAACAGGCTGCGATCCTCGTGCAACTCGACGTTCTCGGCTACGGCCGGCTCATAGAAGCTCGGCCAACCCGTTCCCGAGTCGAACTTGGTGTCCGAGTTGAAAAGCTCGGCTCCGCACCCCGCGCAGCGATAGGTGCCGTCTTCCTTGACGCTCACGTACTCGCCGGTGAACGGGCGCTCAGTGCCGTGCTTGCGCAGCACGTCGTACTGCTCGGGCGACAATCGGGCCCGCCACTGCTCGTCGGTTAGGTTCATCTCGTGTTCTGTGTCCATGCTTTGAAGGTAGCGCGAGGGGATGAACAGATCATGAATCAGACCATCTCCAGCACGAGGCTCGACCACGCGAAATCGTGCGCGCCCATGCCATCGCCGGTCTGCGGGTCGTAGTACTCGCGCAGGCCCGCGGCCGTCACCGCCACGCCGAGGTTCCGGGCGAGCTGGGAGGCGGCCTCGTCGTAGCCGAGGCGGACCAGGCCGAGCCAGCACAGCCAGGCGGTATTGATCCAGGTCGGCCCCCGCCAGTACCGGCGCTGACCAACCCCGCCGGTGTCGCGCAGCGAGAAGCTTGGATCGGCGATCGAAACCGACGGCGGCGGCACCGCCGTCCAGAAGGCGTCGGGGTCGAGGAGGTGCTCTTCGATCAAGCGCCGGCCGATCTCCGGGGGGAGGTCGGGGAGGGCGAGCGGGGTAAGCGCGGCGATCGTCGTGGCTGGCGTGTGAGCGGGCTCGGGTCGCGCCGCTGGCAGGAACAGGCCGGTGCGCTCGTCGTAGGTGCGAGCGATCAGCGCGTCGGTGAGCGAAGGAAGCCCGAGCGCCAGGCGGGAGAGGTTGTAGAGCACGTTCGTGGTGACCTCGCAGCACACCGGGCCGCCGGCGTCGGCGATTCGCCGCAGGTCATAGCCGAGGTGGCGGTTGCGGTGCACGAGCAGCACGAAGCCCGCCAAACCGTGGGCGCGATGGCCCCAGATCACGTCGAACTGGGTCGAGGCATCGAGGCCGGACTCATCGGGCTGCACGATCCAGATCAGGCCATCGCCGTCGAGGTCGCGGTGCTCGGCCAGCCACCGCATTTGCGCGATGATCCGCGGCTCCTGCGCGGCGTCGCCGACGGCGAGCGACCACGCCCAGGCCAGCAGAGGCGGCTGGATGCTCGCGGTCATCGGGTCGCCGGGGGATAAGACGTTGTAGGTGAAGCGCCGGCTACCGGTGAGCGGGGCGTTCCAGAAGATCGTGTGACCGATGAATCCGTCCTCACGCTGAGCTCCGAGCAGTGACTCGAGCTCGCGCCGAGAGTGCTCGGGCTGGAGGCGGCGGCCGGCGATTGCCGTGAAGCACGAATCCCAATACCACTGCCACGGGTAGCGGCCGGGGCTCGGGCAGGTGTAGGCGAACGGCACGGCATCCCCCGGCAGGATCCCCTGGCGCCAGTTCTGGCGCAATACCCTCGCGCACCGGTCTTGGACGATCTGGAGCTCGGGCGCGGTCAGCATCGGCCCTCATCCTGTCAATCGACCTGCTAGGACGAGAGTGTGACCATGCGCCAGACCCAGGGGACGGCGGTGCTCGAGCCCGCGCCCGCCGAGGAGACGCCGAGGGCCCGCAGTGGCCTTCGCCTGCCTCCGGTCGGCGACCACGCGCCCGTCTACGCACTTCTCGGAGCGGTGACGATCGCCTTCTCGAGCATTCTCGTCCGCTTGAGCCACGCCTCGCCGTCG
>JBAPXO010000187.1:0-4819 GCA_049284255.1 Solirubrobacteraceae bacterium
AGATTGTTGGAGTCCTTCTCCAGGTCGGCCCAGTCGACGAGGTGGCCCTCGCTGTAGCCCAGCAGCATCGTCGCCTCCTGCACCCGACGGCTCTGCTGCTGATAAGAGGCTCCCGAGTCCGAGTAGGACAGCGGCACGACGAACCCGTTGGTGTTGTTGGCCACGTAGGCGATCTGGTCGAGCAGCGTCGAGTAATACGGATCCAGGACACCGTCGTCCTCGGGGGCTCCCTCGCTGATCAGACCGACGACGCCAGAGGACTTGTTGAGCAGGTTCATGCCCTGCGGGAGGTAGGGGTTCGGAGCCAGCGCGTTGTCGATCTGGACGAACGGCCGGCAGTCGGAGTGGGTCATCGCTGCCGCCATCTCGTCGTGCGCGGCCACCAGGGCGGCATCCGAGCCGATCTCATTCGTCGCGCTACAGCCGCATGACGCGTAGTAGAGCTCTCCCGACAGGCTGTCAGCCTCATCGTCCATCATGAGACCGTCATCGGCGTTGCTGTGGTTGCGGACATATGACTGGAAGAAGGATTGCACGGCCGGGTTGGACTGATTGACCAGATACCCGCCTCCGTAACTATTGATGCCAACTCGAGTCGTCAGCGACCCCGGGACGTGCTGGTACCAGCTCTCCGACGCGTCTTGATTGAACGAAGTCCACGTCGACGAGCCCTGGGCGTAGATCCAGTTCGTGTCCATGTACTGGATCGAGTCGCAATACGTGGTCGAGCCTGAGTGGCAGTCGGCCAGCGCCTTGGAGTCTCCGCCCTCTCCACAGTTGGCCTCGGCGTAGGAGACCCACTGGCGGACGAGCGACGCGCTCGCGTTGGAGCCGCCGTCAGAGCAATCATCGTAGGCCCAGGTCTGGATGTGCGACGGAACCGAGGCCGGGGCCGGAGACCCGCTGCCCGAACCGGAGCCGGAGCCGCTGCCCGAACCGGAGCCGGAGCCGCTGCCCGAACCGGAACCCGAGCCGCTACCCGAACCGGAACCGCTGCCCGAACCGGAGCCGGAGCCGCTGCCCGAACCGGAGCCGGAGCCGCTGCCCGAACCGGAGCCGCTGCCCGAGCCCGAGCCGCTACCTGAACCCGAGGTGACCGTGGTGCCCGAGGTCGTGCCCGACTGGCCGGAAGAGGTCGTGTCCGTGCCGGAGGGGCGAGCCGGCGTGGTGACCGGAGCCTTCACCGGGGCTGAGCTCACGGGAACCGACACGGGCTGCGACGAGGTCGTGGGCTTCGTAGAGCCGGAGCCCTTGCCGGTCGGCCGCTTGGAGCCGCGCCCGGGCTTGACCGAGGACCTCTTGACGGCCCGCGAGGCGCAGGCGACCAGGGCATGGCCGCGCTTTGCGCGCTTGGCCCGCTTCGTCTGCTGACCGCGCTTGGCGGAGCGACGCCCGGGGCACGCCTTGGCGGGGTGACGAACCGCCGCATGTGCGCGAGGCGAGCCGGAGTGCGCAGCCGCGGCGTTCGCACCGAGGGCCGCGAACAGTAGGCAGCAGGCGGCGACCAGAGCGGCCAGGGCGGATGCGAGGCGGTTTGGCATGCACCTCTTGTCGCCATGCCAGACCGACCACCGCTAGCTACAGCGCGTTCCGTGGACGTATGTCCATGGGCCCACTACGACACCCGTCCAGGCTCCAACGGCCCGATCTCGCAACACGTCTGAGCGCGGTTGGGTCATCGCGACCGGCGGGGGGTGTATCGCCCCCGCGGAGGGGGCGAAGCGAGACCACTTCCGTACGTCGTGGTGGGGCTCGCCGGCGCGTCGCGAGACGCTGGTAGAGCGGCTCAGCGAGCGAGGAGGACCGCGTCGTGCGACGCCACGCTGGTGGAGCCGGCCGAGAACTTCGTCCCGGCTAGGTTGAGCGTTCCGCCGGACTGGACGTCGCCGCCGTTGAAGGTGATCTGGTGGCCGTAGGACTGCTTGAGCCACGAGGACTTCACGGTCACGGCGTGGCCCGTGGTGTTGACGATCGTGGCGCACGCGCCGAAGGCGGTTCCGTGGTCATAGCAGGCGCCGAACTCGCGGCGGTACACCCCCGGGGCGACCTGCACGTCGTTGTGGCCTCCGGTTGAGCAGACGTTGCCGTTGCCGGCCAGGCAGCCCGCGCCGCCGGGCGCGGCCATCGTCTGGACGGGATCAGTCGGATAGATCCCCTCCTCCGGCCACACCGCCAGTCTGTCGGAGTTCTGCTCCAGGTCGGCCCAGTCGACGAGGTGGCCCTCGCTGTAGCCCAGCAGCATCGTCGCCTCCTGCACCCGGCGGCTCTGCTGCTGATAAGAGGCTCCCGAATTCGAGTAGGACAGCGGCACGACGAAGCTGTTGGTCTTGGTGGCGACGTAGGCGATCTGGTCGAGCAGCGTCGAGTAGTACGGATCCAGAGTTCCGTCGGACTCCGGCTCGCCCTCGCTGATCAGGCCGTGGACGTCGTCGGCCCGGCTGAGCAGGCTCAGTCCCTGCGGCTGGTAGGGGTTGGGAGCCAGCGCGTTGTCGATCTGGACGAACGGCTGGCCGTCGGAGTGGGTCATCGCTCCGCTCATCGCATCGTGGGCCGAGACCAGCGCGCTGTCGGAGCCGACCTCGTCGGTCTGCTTGCAGCCGCAGGTGGCGTAGTAGAGCTGGGCACCGGTGCTGGCTGACTGGTCATCCATCATCAGCCCGTCATCGCTGTTGAAGTTGGACCGGGCGTAGTTCTTGAAGAAGTCGCGGACGGCCGGGTTGGACTGATTGATCAGATACCCGCCGCCGTAGCCGCCGTTGTGGATCCGATTGGTGTGCGAGCCTGGGGTGTGCTGGTACCAGCTCTCCGAAGCATCCTGATTGAACGGCTTCCACGTCGGCGAGCTGCCCGGGAAGATCCAGTTGGTGTCCAGGTACTGGATCACCTGGCAGTAGGTCGTGCCGCCCGAGTGGCAATCGCTGACGGCTTTCGTTCCGCCGTCGGCCCCGCAATTGGCCTCGGCGTAGGACACCCAACCGCGGACGAGCGCGGAGCTGGCGTTGGTGCCGCCGTTGGAGCAGTCGTCGTAGGCCCATGTCTGGATGTGCGCGGGAACCGAGGTGGAGGCAGCTGCCGCACGTGCCTTGGACCCGCGACGATGCCTGCGTGCCCGGGCGGTCGTGGCCATTGGCCCATGCGAGTTCTTGCCCCCGAAGATCATCCGGGCGCCCACAGTGCCTCGGGACTTCGAGGAACCCTTGGCGGCGGCGGCCGCAGACAGGACGCAGCCGGCGAAGACGACGAGGCTGACGATGATTCCCAGGCGTTTGAGCATGGGAGGTTTGTCGCCAGTGGACGCCGGCTAGACGACTCGATGGACTGGTTCTGGACAGATGTCCACTGGACGCGTGGACCATCCGTCCAGACCGACTCCTCACGGGTCACCTGGCGATGGTGATCCGCGTGAATTGGCATGATCCTCGGCCGGGAACAAGTCCGTGCAGCCCAGTCAACTCCCAGCGCGGCTGAGACCGCACCTCGCCGCGCTCGTCCCAGGGCTGCTGATCGCCGCCCTGTTTCTCGTTTGGGCAGCGCACGACGGCGGTTTCGACGAGGACACCTGGTATTGGGGCGCGCTCGCCGCGCTGGCAATCCTGGGCGCCACGATCGCATGGCTCGGCTTCCCGCGGCTGCGCCCGCCGCGAGTCGTCCGGTGGGCCATCCTCCTCTTCGCCCTCTACGTCGCCTGGTCATACCTCTCGATCATCTGGGCGCAGGCACCCGGGGTGGCGCTCGACGGAAGCAACCGTGCGCTGCTCTATCTGATCCTGTTCACGCTCATGGCCCTGCTGCCCTGGACGGTCGAGGCCGCCACTGCAGCCCTGGTCACGTTTGCGATCGGGGTTGGGGTGATCGGCCTGGTCATCCTGTTCCGCCTGGCCTCAACCGACCACGTCGCATCGTTGTTCGTGGGCGGTCGACTTGCCTCTCCCACCGGCTACGACAACGGCACCGCGGCGCTGTTCTGCACCAATCTCCTGGTCTGCGTCGGCCTGGCCGCCCGCCGGGAACTCCCGGCTCCGCTGCGGGGTTTTCTCCTGGCCCTTGGTGCCGCCTCACTGCAGCTGGCCGTTGTCGTGCAGAGCCGCGGCTGGCTGTTCACGCTCCCGATCGTCATAGCTGTGGCGGCGTTCGTGGTTTCCGACCGGCTTCGGGTGGCGGCGGCCTCGGTGTTGCCAATCCTCGCCTCGGTGATTCCGATCCATCGGCTGCTGGCGATCTATAACTCACAGGGCGCGGGGCTGAATCGAGCGGCCTCGCACGCCGGGCAGGAGGCGCTGCTGCTGTTACTGGGAGTCTTCGTCCTGGGCACGCTCCTGGCCTGGGCCGATCAGCTCGCGCCGGGTCCGAGGCTGAGCTCGCGCGCACGGCGCATCGTCGGGGTCGGGGCGGTCGCCGTCGCCATCGCCGGGGGTTGCGCCGGGCTGGTAGCGGTCGCTCATGGGCGGCCGTTTCATTTCATTGCCGACCAGTGGAACGGCTTCAGCAAGATCCAGGCCTACAGCCCCGGCTCGCACTTCACCGACGTGGGCTCCGGCCGCTATGACTTCTGGCGCGTGGCCCTCGATGGCTTCCTCGCCCATCCGATCGGAGGGCTGGGCCAGGACAACTTCGCGGATTACTACCTCCCCCGGGGGCGCACGCCAGACCAGCCCGAGTGGGCCCATAGTCTCGAGCTGCGCCTTCTCGCCCACACCGGCATCGTGGGCTTTGTCCTCTTCGCCGGCTTCATCGTCCTTGCGATCGTCGCGGCTGTTCGCTCGCGCCGGCGCGGTCCTCCGTTCTCACGGGCGATCGCCGGCGTTGCCCTGCTCCCGCT
>JBAPXO010000188.1:0-3301 GCA_049284255.1 Solirubrobacteraceae bacterium
AGTCACGGGCCGCCCGCCACGCAGCTTTACCGACTGGGCCCAGGCCCACCGCGCCAAGCTCCTCACGCCCGCCAGCTGGTGAATGCTGCCGGCGACGGCGTGCGCCTGGTAGACGGTCGTCTTGACCTCTCACAACACGGCGCGGATCTGCGCTCCGTTTGATAGGGAGAGTCCGTCCTGAGGCGCAAACCGAGCGTGGGTCGTGCGCTCAAGATGCCTTGGTCCGGTGACATGCGGAGTCCGGGGATGGGGATCGGGACCCCATCCGCCCTGAGTGGTGGAATCGGGTCATGAGCAACGATACGAGTCGGGTGCCGTCGCGCCCGGGCGTCGAGGCAGCGTGGGCGGCGACCGGTGCGCTTACCGTGGTGCTCTTCGGTTGCGGGTTGCTGTTCGGCGATCTACTCGGAACGACGAACTACCCAGCGCTCAATGCGAGCTCATTCCAGGTGCGCCAGTACTTCATGCGCAATGCCTCGGAGGTGCGCGCGCTGAGCTTGTTCCATTTGCTCGCGGCCGCCGCACTCGTGGCGTTTGCGTCGTATCTGTACCCCACGCTGCGAGCGGCGGGCACGCGCTTAGCTGCGCTCGCGCTCGCCGGCGGGATCATGGGCGCGGCGTTCCTGGCGCTGTCAGCGCTCTGTTACCGGGTGCTCGCGGAACGGTCGGTGGCCGGTGACCCGGCGTTGGCTCACGGGCTGCTCGTGCTCTCTTACCTCGCGGGCGGTCCCGCGATCGGCGTCCCGCTCGCGCTGACCGCGGGCGCATTCGCAGCCGCCATCCGGCGTGAGCGGACATTCCCGGGGTGGCTGTGGTGGCTGAGCACGGTCGCCGCCGTGCTGGGAGTCGCAACCGTGACGACGCTGCTGGGGCCCACCAACAACAGCTCCGCCGCCTACGGGTTGCTTCTCCTTGGCGCACTGGCACTGTTTGCCTGGCTGGCGGCGAGCAGCGCCGTGCTCCTCGGGCGTACCCTCCGCGCTGAAGACCGCGCCGTCGACCCCCGCTAGAGCGATGGTCCCGATCTAGCTCGAGCCCGCGAGCCGAAGAAACTAGCTCCGCTTGCGCCGTAGCGCGCGCAGATCGCCCACCGGTCCCAGGTGCCGGAGCTTGTCCGGGTTGACGATCGCGCTCACGCCCTGGATCTGGCCCTCCGCGATGTCGAGGACGGCCACGCTGATCAGCCTGCCCTCGCGGTCAAAGAACAGCGCACCCGGTTGCCCGTTGACCTCCTCACGGCGCGTGGTGAAGCCGCCGGAGCGGGCGAGGACCCGCAGCCCTGCGATCAGCAAGCGCGCTACCCTGGCGCGGCCGTGGATCGCACTTGCGGCGGCGGGCGCCTTGCCGCCGCCGTCGCCGCGGAAGACGACGTCGTGGGCCAGCAGCTCCTCAAGGCCTTGGAGATCGCCTTCCTCGACGACCGCGAAGAAGCGGCTTGCGAGCTCCTCGCGCTGCTCGCGGGAGGCCTCGAACCGGGGGCGCCGCTGCGCCACCTGGCGGCGGGCACGGCTGGTGAGCTGGCGGGCGTTCTGCTCGCTCGTGGCGATGATCTCAGCGATCCGGTCGTAGGGCTCGTCGAACACCTCGTGCAACAGGAACGCGGCGCGCTGCTCGGGCGTCAGGCACTCGAGCAGGACGAGGAACGCGAGCGACAGCGAGTCGGCGATCTCGGCCTTGCGGGCGGGATCGTTGTCGGCGCTGGTGACGAGCGGCTCGGGCAACCATTCGCCCACGTACGTCTCGCGCCGGACCGCTGCCGAGCGGAGGTGGTCGAGCGATAGCCGCGAGACAACCGTCGACAGGTACGCGCGGGGCGACTCGATCCGCTCGCCGCCCGCGCGCGCCCGGTGCAGGCGCACGAACCCCTCCTGGACCATGTCCTCCGCCTCGCTCACACTGCCGAGCATCCGGTAGGCAATCGCGAACGCCGACGGGCGTAGCTCGTCGAACTGCTCCTCGGTCATCGCTTTAGCCGAGCCCCTGCGCGAACCCCTGCCGCCAGCTCGGATACCGGAGCTGCCAGCCGAGCTCGCGCTTGGCCTTCGCGTTCGAGGCACCCCTCACCTCGGTCATCATGAGCGTTGCCGTCTCGCCGGCCGCCAGCCGCGCCAGCCAGCGTGGGATACGCCTCGGTGGCTTGGCATCCAGCGCGCTCGCCAGCACCGGCAGCCATTCCCTCACCGGCGCGGGCTCGTCGTCGACAATGTTGTAGATACCGGGTCGGCCGCGCTCGACGGCGGCGACGGTCGCGGCCGCGGCGTCTTCGATGTGGACGTGCGACCAGACGCCACCACCGTCGCCAATGATGGGGAACTGGCGCTTACGGATCGGCGCCGCCGTCACCGCGGCCGGAGCCAGGCTGATCGAGGTTCCCGGACCGTAGAAGCCGCCGTAGCGTAAGGCGACACCGTCGCCCCACTCGATCGCCGTCACCGCCGGCTCCAGATGGAGGATCGCCTCCACCCCCGCCCGCAGCGCCGCCGGCGGGTTGGGATCGAGGGGGTCGGCCTCGGTCTGCACCGGCCCGCCCGTGCGGGCGAATCGAAAAGCCCCAAAGCTCTGTGCCACGAACCGACGTGCCCCCACGGCGCGGCCCGCTGCCAGGAGATGGTCCGTCGCCTCAGTGCGCAGCCGGGTGGTCATGATCACCATCGAGGAGCGGTCGGGGTGCCGCGCGTCACGGATGCTCATCTTCCCGGACAGGGCCGTGAGCTGATGAACGATCACCTCGGGCTCGGCGGACGCCACCGCTTCGGCGACCGCGTAGGGGTCCAGAGCATCGGCCACGACCGGACGTGCCCCCAGCCCGCGCACCAGATCCTCCTTCGACGCGCTCCTGGTCATTCCGACCACCTCATGCCCTCGCGCCACGAGCTGCGGGACGAGCTGTGTGCCGATGGCGCCTGTGGCGCCCGCTACGAAGACCTTCATGGCTGCTCCTGTCGTCTCATTTGTCCTTATAAGACGAGATAGAGGCGTCGCCTGTGACAGCGCAGGGTTACCGCGACACGTGTGCGGCCTCCCCAGGGTCAAAGCGAGGGCCTCCCCAGGGTCAAAGCGAGGGCCTCCCCCAGGGTCAAAGCGAGGGCCTCCCCTGGCGTACCGCCAGCGCGTGCGGGGGTTGGTCCCCAGCCTCAACGGAGCGGACGCTGCGGGCGTGTATCGAGCCGCCGCCGGCTCGTAAGCGACGGCCGGCCGGATGCTGGTAGCAGCAGTCGAAGGTTCCTCGCGATCCGCGCGAACGTGCTCGTGAGCCGGTTGGCGCTCCCATCGCGACGGCGATCGGCGCTCAGCTGCGAGG
>JBAPXO010000189.1:0-18633 GCA_049284255.1 Solirubrobacteraceae bacterium
CGCCATCGGCGCCGCCGCAGCGCCCATCAGCCCGAGCCCTCCGCCCTCGGGGCCGATCCGGCGCTCGGCCCCCACGCGCACGTCGTCGAGGACGACCTCGGCGTGCCAGGACGAGCGCATCCCTAGCAGGGCCGTGGGTGGCCCCACCGCCAACCCGGGGGTGTCGGACGGAACGTAGAAGACGCTGGTCCCCTCCAGCGGTCCCCGCTCACGATCGGTCCGCGCGAACACCATGAATTCGGATGCGACGGCCGCGTTGGTGACCCATGCCGCCTTGGTCCCGGTGATCACGTAGTCGTGGCCATCCCGGCGGGCGGTGGTGCGGACCCCCAGCGACGGATCCGGAAGCGGGCAGAACAGCTCCGAGCCGGCCACATCGGGCTCGTTCAGCGCCCCGGCGAGAATCCGGTCATCGGCGGCGGCCAGCTCGGCCAGCCATTGCCCTCCGCGCTCCTCGCCCGCCCCGGCCGCGATCATCGCCGGCATGCACGTGCACAGGTTGATGCTGCCGGCCAGCCCCACGTCGACCGCGCCGAGCTCCTCCTGGACGAGAACGTTGTCCACGCAGGTGCCGCCCGTGCCGCCGTACTCGGTCCCGATCAGCAGCGCGTGCAGGCCGATGCCCGCAGCCTTGGCGAACATCGCGCGGTATGCGGCCACCGCGCCCGGACCGTGATCGCCGCCGTCCATCGTGCGCGCCAGCGGCGCCAGCTCTCGACGCCCGAACTCGCGAGCGACCTCCTGGAGCTCGCGCTGCTCGCCGGTCGCAGCCAGCTCGATCATCCGCGCCGCCGGCGCAGGATCACGTGCACCGCCTTCTGCTCCATGTAGCTCTCGTACTCCTCGGTGGACTCCTCCTTGCCCAGGCCGCTGTTCTTGGCACCGCCGAACGGCGTGCCCCAGTAGTGCCGCGCCGAGTCGTTGATCCACACATATCCGGCCTGGAGGCGGTGCGCGGTCTGATGAGCGGTGTCGAGGTCCTGGGTCCACACCGAGGCGGTCAGCCCCAGCTCGGTGTCGTTGGCGGCCTCGACGACCCGCTCGTAATCGTCCCAGGCGGCCATCGCCATCACCGGACCGAAGATCTCCTCGCGGCCGATCCGCATCTCGGAGGAGACGTCGGCGAACAGGGTGGGCCTGATGAAGAACCCGCCGTCGGGGGTCGACCCGTTCGGCCGCTCGCCCCCGGTGACCAGCCGGGCGCCCTGCTCCCTGCCCGCCTCGACGTACCCCATCACCCGGTCGTAGTGCTGGCGGGTGACCACGGGGCCCATGTCGGTCTGCTCGCCGTAGGCCGGCGCCACCCGCATCACCGCCAGCCGCTGCGCGACGCGGTCCACGAACTCGTCGTAGATGTCACGGTGGACGTAGGTTCGGGAGTTGGAGCCGCAGGACTGGCCGGCGCAGACGCCGAAGTTCATGCCGTTGACGGCCCCGTCGATGGCGGTGTCGAGGTCGGCGTCGGCGAACACGATCATCGGGTTCTTCCCGCCGAGCTCCAGCGAGACGTGCTTGACGGCGGCGGTGGCGGCGCGCTGCTGGATCCGCAGCCCGGTCGGGACCGAGCCGGTGAATCCGATCCGCTTGATCTTGGAGTGGGTGACGATCGCATCGCCCGCCTCCGCCCCGCCGGTGAGGACGTTGAACACGCCGGCGGGGAACACCTCGCGGGCGACCTCGCCCAGCGCCAGCGCGGACAGCGGTACCTGCGGCGCCGGCTTGACCAGCACGCAGTTGCCGGCGATCAACGGCGCCAGCACCCGGGTGATGGCGAACATGGCGGGATGGTTGTAGGCAAGGATCTTCCCGACCACGCCGTAGGGGCGGTGGCTGGTGTAGTGCAGACTGCCGGGGCTGGCCGGAATCGTCCGCCCGCCGTGCCAGCGCACCAGCGACGGCCAGTTGGCGATGTCGGCGAGCGCGATCCGGATGTCCGTTCGGGCAGCCGCCAGCGGGAGCCCGCCGTCGATGGCGTCAAGCATTGCCAGGCGCTCCGCGTCGGCCGCAATCACCTCCCCCAGCTTGGCGAACACCTGCGCCCGGCCCTCGACCCCCAGCGCCTCCCACGCCGGCTGGGCGGCGGCCGCCGCCGCGTAGGCTCGCTCCACGTCGGCCGGACCCGCGCTCGGGACGCTGGTCAGCATTTCGCCGGTGGAGGGGTCGACGGTGTCCAGGGTCGCGCCCTCGGCGGCGTCACACAGCTCGCCACCGATGAGCAGCCTGAAGGCGTGGCCGCGGATGTAGGTGCCGATCGGATCGGCGGCGGTGGTGGCGCTCACGATTCCTCCGTTCTCGTTGTATCTCAGGCAAATGTATACTATCTACAGTAGGCCACGGCGGCTTGGGCGCTCTGACGCCGCCGTTGCCGTGTCCGCCCCGCAATCATGCCGCTGTCGCCGTGGCCGTCCCGCAACCGAACCCGCGCATCGACGTCGTCCCCTGCTCCGACGGCCCCTCGCCGCTCCCGGGAGACGTGACCCCGAACGCGCTGATCGAGTCCGCGCAGACCCTGATCCCGCTGCTCCGCGACGAGCAGGCGCAGACCGAGGAGCGCGGTCACTATTCGTGGGCGATGCACGAGCGCTTCGTGCAGGCGGGATTCTCCCGCATCCTCCAGCCCCGGCGCTACGGCGGCTACGAGCTCGACCTGCCGACCTTCGCCCGGGTGATGGTGGCGATCGCCACGGGCTGTCCCAGCACCGGGTGGTGCCTGGGTCTCGCCTCCAGCCACGCCTACATCGTCGCCAGCCGGTTCGGTGAGGCCGCCCAGGCGGCGATCTTCGGACCCAACGGCGACTTCCGCTGTCCCCACAGCGTGGCGCCCGGCGGCACCGCTGAGCGAGCGCCCGAGGGATGGCGGGTGAGCGGGCGGTGGCGCTACTGCTCGGGGATCCCCTACTCCACCCACTTCATGGGCAGCGCCACCGTGCACGACGGCAGCGAGCCGCCGCAGCTGTACGCCGTGGTCGTGCCAAAGGAGCAGATCACCGTGCTCGACGACTGGCACGGCGACGAAGTGCTCGGCATGCGGGGCAGCGGCTCGAACTCGGTGGCGATCGAGGACGCCGTGATCCCCGAGCCGTTCGCCGTCCCGTTCGACTGGGACCGCAGCGGCATGAGCGCCGGGATGGAGCTGCACGGCAACCCGATGTACGTCGGGCTTCGGCACGCCTTCTACCACGCCACCCTGGTCATGCCGATCGTGGGGGCGGCCAAGGCCGCCCTGGAGGAGTACGAGACGCTCCTGGACACCCGCAAGACGACGCTGCCCCCATTTGGGCAGACGGCTCCGGTCGATCGCCGTCTGAGCCCCGACTACCAGCGCGACTACGGTCTGGCCGTCGGGCTTGTCGACACCGCCGAGGAGCTGCTCTACGCGGCGACGCAGCGCTTCATGCGCGTCACCCGCGAGCGTTGGGAGCGCGGCGACGCCTACACGATCACAGACGACGCCAGGATCTACGCGATCCTGCAGCACGCCGGCGACCTGGCCGCCCGCGCGGTGGCGCACATGTTCGCGACCGGGGGGTCGAACGCGGCGCGGCGCGGAGAGCGCCTGCAGCGCTACTACCGCGACGTCGCCATGTATCGCGGGCACCTGAGCTCTCAGCGGCTCGACCTGGCCGGCGACTTCGGCCGTCTGTACCTCGGCGTCGAGGGTCCGGGCGGACATTTTCGATGACGCTTGCACCCCCGCACCCCACCTGAAGGCAACCATGATCGAAGACGTCCATGTCGTGGAGGCGGTCGCCCACGGGCTGCACTTCGCGCCCGAGAACCAGACCGACGCCGTCCACTCCGACATCGGCACGATGGAGCACCGCCGCATCCACACCATGCTCTCGCCGACGCACCGTCCCGAGTTCATCCTGGAAAAGGAGCGCTGGCTGCGCGGCGCCGACCCTGACCTGCTCGCCTCAAGCATCTTTGCCGAGACCTGGAGCGACTTCGCCGTCTACCACGGCGTGCCCCAGTTCGGCGTCTTCCGGGACGGCGGCTCGCCGCTGTGGGTGGGCGCCGAGATGCGCCGCCGCTGGCCCCACCGGGTCGCGTTGTACGGCCCGATCGATCCTTACGCGGCGGGCGCGGTGGACGAGGTCGACCGGCTGGTGGAGGAAGAGCAGGTGGCGGGGATCAAGTTCTATCCCGCCGACCTGGTGCAGGGCCGGGTGCAGACCTTCCACATGGATGACGAACGGCTGCTGTTTCCCATCTACGAGCGGGCCCGCGAGCGCGGCGTGCGCAGCGTCGCGGTGCATAAGGCGATCCCACTCGGGCTGTTTCCGTCGCACCCCTACCGCGTCGAGGACGTCGAGGTCGCGGCGGCCGCCTTTCCCGACCTGACGTTCGAGATCGTGCACGGCGGGTTCGCCTTTTTGGAGGAAACGGCGATGCTGCTGGGCCGGTTCCCGAACGTGGTCGTCAACCTCGAGGGGACCACTGCGTACCTGAACAACGCCCCGCGCAAGTTCGCGCAGATCATCGGCACGCTGCTGGCCCAGTTCGACGCCGAGGACCGCATCCTGTGGGCCACCGGGGTGAGCGCCGTCCATCCCCAACCACCACTGGAGGCCTTCTGGCGGCTGGAGATCGACGACGAGCTGATCGCAGCGGGATGCGCGCCGCTGACGCGCCAGGCCAAGCGCAAGATCCTGGGGGTCAACGCCGCCCGCCTGCTCGGCCTGGATCTCGACGCGCTGGCACACCGCCAGCGCGCGGACGAGTTCGGGCTCCACGGCGAGCTGGCGGCGCCGTGGAGCGGCGGCGCTGCCTGCGCCTCGGAGAGCCGGTCGTGACCGAGCACGACGTCCGACGGGCGCTGAACCGGATCCAGGACCCCTGCAGCGTGGCCGCCGGAGCTCCGGCCGGGATCACCGACCTTGGGCTGCTCAGCGAGGTCGTCGTCGCGAACGGGCCGGAGGGGGCGTGCGTGCAGGTCGCGATTCGCCTCACCGATCCCGTCTGCATGATGGGCGCCGCGTTCCTGGCGAGCGCCCGAGAGGCGCTGGCGAGCCTCGACGGCGTGGCCCGCGCCGACGTGCGGCTCGACGAACGCTCGGACTGGTCCCCGGACGACATGGCTCCGGCCTACCGGGCGCGCCTGGAGGCGGTTCGCGCGCTACGTCGCCGCTGACGATGGCGGCACGCCGCCTTCACGAGCAGCCGCTGACGACGTCGCGCCGAGGGTTCTTCTGGGTCGGCGGCCGGCGCGTGACCAACGACGCCGGCACGTTCCTGGCCGGAGCCATGTACGTGGAATGGGAGGCTCCGGCGCAGCCGGAGGCGAGCTGCCCGGTGGTGCTGGTGCACGGTGGAGGCGGACAGGGCACCGACTGGCTGGGCTGCCCCGACGGCCGACCTGGCTGGGCCACCCTGCTGGTGCAAGCGGGGTTCACGGTGTACGTGGTCGACCGGCCGGGTCACGGTCGCTCCCCGCTTGACCCGGACCTGCTCGGCCCGCTGGCGCCGGCGCTGAGCTACGAAGCCGCCCGGCGAATGTTCACCGGCGGCGAGCAGTGGCCGCAGGACGATCGCGGCGCCAGCCTCGATCAGTTCCTCGCCGGCCAGGGGCCGCGCCGGGCTGATCTCGCCGCCGCCCACGCGCTGGAGCAGGCCTGCGGGGTGGCCCTGCTGGAGCGGATCGGGCCCGCGGTCGTGTTCAGCCACTCGGCCGGCGGGCCGCTGGGCTGGCTGATCGCCGACGCCCGGCCCGACCTGGTCAGAGCCCTGCTGGCGATCGAGCCACTCGGTCCGCCGTTCGCACCCGGGACGTCCGGCGCCCCGGGGCTCGCCTGGGGTCTGGCCGCGGCCCCTCTGTCCTACGAGCCGGCGCCCACCGATCCGGCCGAGCTCATGTCCGCCGGCGGTCCACCGCGGCGGTTGGTCAGCCTGGCGCAAGTTCCGATCGCCGTGGTGAGCGGCGATCGTTCACCGTTCGCCGCCGCGGCGGCCGAGATCCACGAGTTCCTGCTCCGGTCGGGATGCCGGGCGCAGCTGCTGGCGCTGGCCGAGCACGGCGTGCGCGGCAACGGTCACGCGATGATGCTCGAGCGCAACCACCGTCAGGTGCTCGGCGTGATCCTTGACTGGCTGGCGCCGATCCTCGCCGGCCCAAAGTGAGCGCCGCGCCCGGCGGCCAGGGTCAGATGCGGTCGCGCAGCCGGACCTCGCGGCCGTAGCCGGCGACCACGACCAGGATCAGGAGCCCGAAGAGGATCTGCTGGTCGGCGGTGCTGTAGCCCTTGCCGACGAGCACAGTGGAGAGCACCGTGAGCACCAGCGCGCCCAGCACCGTGCGCCAATAGTTGCCGCGGGCGCCGAACGCCGTGCCGCCCACGATCACCGCCGTCAGTCCTTGAAACAGGTACGGATCGCCCAGGGTGGTGCTCCCCGAGCCGGCATAGCCCGCCAGCAGTACCCCCAGCAGGCCGGCCAGGAGCGCACTGGCGGCGAACGTGCCCAACCACACGCGCCGGGTTCTGACCAGGGCCAGCTCGGCGGCCACCGGATTGGAGCCGGTGGCGTAGAGATGGCGACCCGCCAGCGTGCGGCGCAGCACGACTCCCAGCACCACCGCCACCACTACCCAGATGATCAAGACAGGCGGGATCCCGATCCCAAACGTGGTGCCTGTGAGCGAGCTCAGCCTGGCGAGGAAGCCCGGGGCCGAGCCCGTCTGCTCACCCTTCGTCCACACCAGCAAGCCGCCGATGATGATCGAGGCCATGCCGAGCGTGACCACCAGCGGCGGCACCCGGAAGCGGTGGGAGATGTAGCCGTTCGCGCCCCCCAGCAGCAGCGCGATGGCGATGATCAGAACCAGCGCCGGCAGGAACGCCCAGTGGTACGTGCCGACGAGCTGCGAGATCAGCATCGAACCGAGGGCGATGAAGGCCGGGATGGAAAAATCGATCCCGCCGACCAGCACGACGATCGTCTGACCGGCGCCTGCCAGTCCCAGGAACGAGGCCGTGACCAGCATCGAGTAGATGCTCTGTTTGGTGGCGAAGTCCGTCACCGTCCAGGTTCCCCACTCGAACAGGGCCACGAGCGCGATGATCTGGACGAGCTGGAAGCGACGCTGGATCGTGCCCGCCCGCACCCACAGCGACGGCTTCTCCGCCCGCGCGGGCTGAGGCCCCATCTCCAGCGCGCTCACGCCGTCCTCCCTCTCGCGCCGCGCGGCGCGGCGAGCACGGAGCTGAGCACGATGGCCAGGAGCAGCAGCACCCCGTAGGCGACCTGAAGCCACAGGTCGGAGACCGCGAGCGAGTCGAGCAGGCTCTGGATCAGGTACACGATCGCCGCACCCGCCAGCGAGCCCAACAGGCTGCCCCGGCCGCCGAGCAGCGACGTCCCGCCGATCGCGACCGCGGCCAGCGCCGGCAGCGTGTACTGGATCGCCTGCGAGGAGTCGGCCGACTGGGTCGCGGCCGCCAACGCGATCCCGGCCACGCCGGCGATCAGGCCGCCGAGCGTGAACGCGATCACTCGCACGGCGGTCACGTTGACCCCCGCCGAGAACGAGGCCACGTCATCTCCCCCCACCGAGAAAAGGGTGCTGATGTACGCGGTTTTACCGAGTCCCCACCAGAACAGGAACACAACCAGGATCAGGATCAGCGCCCCGGGCACCGGGCCCACCTTGTCTCCCAGGTGAATGAGCCACGCCGTCTTGCCGGTGGTCGGGTTGGGCAGGACCTTCTCCGCCACTCCCTCCAGCACGAACAGCGTGCACAGGGTGGCCAGCACCGCCTGGAAGCGCATCACGGAGACAAGCACGCCGTTGATCGCCCCGACGACCGCCCCGAGCGCGAGCGCTGCCGGGATCGCGATCCAGGGGCTGCCGGCGCCGTCGGGGATGAGCACCGCCACGATCACGATATTGACCAGGTTCAGGAGGGGGCCGATCGAGATGTCGATGTTGCCGCCGCCACTGAGGATCTGGGGGGTGCTGGCCATCGCGGCCAGCGCGAAGGGGGCGAAGGTGGCCAGGTTGGCCGGCCACGAGCTGGCGGCGGCGAAGCTCGAGCGGGCGATCGTGTTGGCAACCAGCAACGCGATCGCGAGCACGGTGGCGAACCCCCAGGGGCGCGCGCGCAGAGCGCCGGGCACCCGGATCACGGCTGTCCCCCAAACCGACTTCACTGCCGCCCCCCGAAGAAGGCGGAGATCAGCGCTGTGCGCGAGAGCTGCTCGCGGACGAGCGTACGCGAGAGCGAGCCTTCGCGGAAGACCAGCACGCGATCCATCAGCTCCACGTGCTCGTCGACCTCGGTCGAGAGCATCACCACCGCCACCCCCTCGGCGGCCAGTTGCTCGAGCGTGCGGTACAGGTCGCGCTTGGCGCCCAAATCGACGCCCCGCGTGGGGTCGTTGAGCAGCAGGACCCGCGGGTCCGCGGCCAGCCAGCGAGCCAGCACCACCTTCTGCTGGTTACCGCCGCTCAGGGCGACGATCGGCTGGCTGGGGTGGGCCAAGCGGATTCCGAGTCGCTGCACGAACTGCGCCAGTCGCCGGCGCGCAGCCCGCCAGCGCACCAGGAGCGCCCTGCGGTCGCTGGCCAAGGTCGCCACCGAGAAGTTCTCCGTCACCGACAGCGTCGGGAACACCGACTCGGTGCGGCGGTCCCGCGGCACGTACACCACCGACGCTCGTAGCGCCTGAGCAGGCGAGGTGAGCTCGGTGCGCTGTTCATCGCCGGCCAGCACGCGGCCGGCACTGGCGCCCGTCCCGCGCAGCGCCTGCAGGAAGGCGTCCTGGCCGTGGCCCTCGAGCCCGGCCAGGCCGATCAGCTCACCTCCATGGATCTCGACGTCGATCGGACTCGAGGCAGGACGGAGCGTGAGTGCGTCGGTGCGCAACAGGACCTCGCCATGGACTCGCCGGCGCGACGGAACCTTCTCGATCCTGGCGGTCAGGTGGTCCTCACCGGTCATATGGCGAACCAGCGTTTCGGAGTCAGCCTGATCACGCGCAAGGGTGGCCACGCTCTGCCCCGAACGCAGCACGGTGACCCGGTCTCCCAGCTCCTGGATCTCGTCCATCCGGTGAGAGATGAAGATCACCCCCCGGCCCTGGGCGCACAGCCCGCGGACCGTCGCGAACAGGCGATCCCGGGTCGCGACGTCCAGCGCCGAGGTCGATTCGTCAAGGATCAGCACCCGCGGCTCGCGCACCAGCGCGCGGGCGACACAGCAAGCCTGGCGGTCGCTGAGCGACACCGCCTCAACCGGGACGTCCAGCGGCGGCGGAGCGACCAGCAGCTCAGCGAGCACCTCCTGGGCCCGGCGGCGCTTGTCGGCCAGCGGCAAGCGACGGGCGAAGAGGCCGTCGGTGCCCAGCCACACGTTGTGAAGCACTGGCTGCGGCTCCACCACCAGGACCTCCTGAAACACGGTGACCACGCCCGCCTCCTGGGCGGCACGGGGACCGCCGCGCCCCCGCACCGCCTGGCCGTCGATGACCACGGACCCCGCGTCGGGACGGTGCACGCCGGCCAGGATCTTGACCAGCGTGCTCTTCCCCGACCCGTTCTCGCCCACGATCGCGTGCACCTCCCCTGGGCGCAGCTCAAACGAGCAGGAGCGCAGCGCCCGCGTGGCGCCGAACGCTTTGGCCAGTTCGCGGACCTCCAGCAAAGGAGCCGGCTGCGCCTGTGAAGGCGCAGCCGGCGGCACTGTCGCGGGCGCGCTCGCCGCTGTCGTCGGGGTGGTCGGAGGGGTCTCGCTCACCCGTGGAACAGCGGGGCCAGGAAGCTGTCAGGCATCCAGCTGCCGGGTGGCCCTGAGATCGGGGCCTGGCTCTCCGGGCCTGCGCCGGGAGTCACCCACTTGGAGAGGTTGGAGCTCGTGATCAACGCGCCCGGCGACACGATCTCGCTCACCTTTGGGCCGTGGCCGCTGAGGATGTGCGAAACCGTATACGCGGTGGCGCGAGCGATGTCGTCCGGTGGGATGGTGGTGGCGATCGACTTGTAGGTGCTCTTGTGCTCGTTCCAGTAGGCCAGATCGCCGGACGACGCCTGGATGTTGCCCAGCGCCGGCTGCGGGCGCCCGGTCTGCTCGAAGGCCTGGATGATTCCACTGCCCATCACCGCCGCCTGCACCGCCGCCGCGACCGGCTGGGGATGACTGGAAAGCCAGGTCAGCGTGGCCTGCTTGGCGACGGGCGGCTGGAACTCGCCGACGATCGAGCTGTCAAGCGTGATGTTCGGGCACTTGGCGAACACGGCCTTGAAACCAGCGAAGGCCTGGACGTCGTTCCCCGTCGTTGGGATCCCGTGCACGCCGATCACCTTGCCCTGTCCGCTGATCAGCTTCGCCACGCCGGCCGCCATGTTCAGGCCATCGGCCACCGAGTTGGCGGCGACGCTGACCGCGTTGGGGCTGGGGATGCCGTTGAGTACGGCGATGAGGGGGATTCCCGCCGCCTTGGCCTTCGCCGCCAGCGGCAACATCGCCGGCGGAACGATCGGCTCGGTGACGATCGCGGTGACGTGCTCCTGGATCAGCTGATCGATCTGCTGATTTTGGACCGTCGGCTGGGTGGGGGGCGAGACCAGGACGGTCACGTGGCTAACGCCCTTGACCGTACCCAGCTGCTGCTTGAGCGCGGTGAGCAGGGCCGCGTTGTAGGGGTTGCCCGGCTGGCTGAGGGCCACCCCGATCGTGAAGTTGCCGGTGCCCTTAGGCTTGAAATGAGCGAACGCGCTCGGAAAGATCGGATCGGCGTTGCCGTTGTAGGCCGCAGTGTACTTGGCGCCGAGCGAGCTGATTACGCCGGTTGAGTCGTGGACGGACAGCGCGGGGATGCTCCCGCAGCCCGTCGACGCGGACGTCGAGCTCGACGCGGACGCGGCCGCCGTGCTGGACGATGGCGAGCTGGCGGCGCTCGAGGACGTGGAGCTGGTCTTGCCACAGGCGGCGGCGACCAGGCTCAGCGCGGCGAGGGCCAGCAGCCACACGGACCGCCGGCCGACCCAGCGCACGCGCGCGCCGGAAGGATGTTTTTTCATGTTCTCCTCCTGCCCTCTGCGGGCGTGTGGTTTGAGCTGGAGCTGCGGAGTGTATACAGACGACACTCCGCTGTCGCCAGCACCTGGGGGCGCGCCCCGCCGCGTCCCGTGTTGCGAGAGCGTGCGTCGGCTCATCCATGCCCGGTTCTTGGCGGTGCGGGCTGTCAGGCGAGGCAGCCTTGCCGTCTCGCCTGACAATCCTCTCTGTCAGAGCACGCTCAGCGCACCCTTATCTGGACCTTCTTCGTCGCCTTCTTCCCCTGGCTGTCGGTAACCGTCAGCCTCACCGTGTAGCTCTCGGCCCGCGCGAATGTATGCGTGACCTTCGCCCCCCGGGCGACCCGGTGGCTATTTCCAAACGTCCAGGCATAGGTCACGATCCGCCCGCCGCTCTCGTGACTGCGCGAGGCGTTGAAGTGAACGGACGAGCCGGCCCGGGGATTCCCGGGAGTCCAGGACATGGCCGCCACCGGCGCGACCGGAACCTCAAGCGCCCCGATGTCGCAGCCCTTGCCCTGCGGCCGGTGCGTTCCGTATTCATCGGTGTGCAGGCCCACCCAGACCGGGGCGAGCGCTACCGCCGCCGCCGGCGCGCAATCGGCCGCCGGGATGGCGTTGATCAGCCGGCTGCCCGGCTGCGGCACGATCTCCAGCTGGCCCATCGGCCCTCCGTGGGGCGCGAGCTTCGGATCTCCGCCGCCGGAGCGGTCGCCGTGGCCGGAGCCGAACCCGCAACTGGTGTCGTTCGAGAAGTCGTACCCCAGCGACTTGGTACCACCGCCGATCTGGCAGCTGGTGTAGCTCTGGCCCGGCACGGGCCGATGCAGACCGATGACGGAGCCGAATGCCGTCATGCCGCCGGCCTCGACGTTGACGTTCTCGGCGGTGTTGTCCTGCACGGTCGAGTAGATCAGGGTCAAGCCATCTCCGGCGGCGAGGCCACCGACGTGAGCGGGCGAGTTGGGGGCCGTGCCGCCGGTGTTGCCCGTCACCGTCGAGTCGACGAGCTCCAGCGATCCGAGAGTGGCGATGGCGCCGGCCAATTCCGTGGCCGAGTTGGACACGAATGACGTTCCGGTCACCTTGACCGGCCCCGCGCCGCCCGCCACCGCGCCGCCCGCGGCATCGGACTTGTTGCCGTAGAAGTAGTCGTTCTTGAGGTCGAGCTCACCGCTGCCCTGAACCCAGATCGCCCCGCCGGGGGAGCTGGCGCCGTAACCCCCGGTGACGGTCAGATTGTTGATGTTGACCAGGCTCGAGCTCTCGTCGTTGAACACCCGCGTCGAGGAGCAGGTCTGGCGTAGGGTGTTGCTCGCGCCGCTGATCGTCAGCCCGGCGCTGCCGTAATAGGTCAGCTGCCCAGAGTTGTTCGTCGAGTCCGTCGGATCGCCGCACACGCTGAGCGCATATGTGCCGCGCGCGGTCAGCAGAACGTCGACGCTGGCCCCGGCAGGGGCCTGATTGGCCTTGTTGATCGCCGCGCGTAGCGTCGTCTTGCCCGGAACGTTGCCGTCCTGGGTGGTGTTGACGACGATCGTCTGCATCGCCAGCGCCGACGACGGCAACAGCAGTGCTCCTGCCGTCAACGCCAGGACGAGTAAAGGTCCTCTCGTACTCAACCGCTTGCCTGGTCCGAACATGTCCTCTCCTCTCGGCGGCCTGAGCCGCTGATCCCGTGCACCACGAGGTCGACCACGTGCTGCTTTCGTGCCTGAATAAAGCTTCGATCGAGCGGATCCACTTGGAGCACCCGACCGAGCGTTTCCCGATGCGCGATCGGAAACCAGCACAGCCCCGCGATGCTGAGCATCAGCTGGGTCAGGTCAAAGCCGGCCGGCAGCTCCGGTGCCAGTGCTTCTCCGATGCTGTCCAGAGCCGCCATCACCATGTCCAGGTGGGGACTCGCACCGCGGAGTCCGTCACCATGGCCGAGCGCCTCCCATTCCACGAGGCGAACGAAGTCGGCGTGTGACGCCAAGAAGTCGATGTACGCGCCAACGGCGTAGGTAAAGCCTTGTCGACCGTCGAGCTCTGCCTCGGCGGCCTCATCTCGAGCCAGCAGCAACGCGTCTCTCGCCTCCGAGAAGACCCTGCTCACGACGGCGGCATAGAGCTTGTCCTTGGAGCCGAACTGGTAGCCAGGAGCGCCGCGTGAGAGGCCGGCGCGCCGGCCGATGTCCTCCAGGGTCGTGGAGGCGTAGCCGTGCTCGGCGAACAGCTCAGCGGCGCTGCGGAGAATCGCTTCCCGGCTGAGAAACGCGTCGCGCCCGGCGTGCGGGAGTCCCTTCCTGGTCACGGCCGGGTACGTTATCTTGCCGACAGACAAGAAGTCAACAGCGTACTGAATTCAGTTGACAGCACTCTTGCTTGTTGACAAGCTACCCGATCGTCAATCTCAGGAGGAACCGGTGTCCGTAGAAACCGAGCCGCAGGAGGGAGCCGTGCGCTTCCCCGACCCCGCCATCGACGGCTATCACCAGTGCTGGTACGCGGTGGCGCTCTCAGAAGAGCTGGCGGCCGGGCAGGTGATCGGCAAGGAGTTCCTCGATGGCCGCATCGTCATCTGGCGGGACGCCGACGGCGCTCCGCATGTCAACAGCGCCTACTGCCGGCACATGGGCGCCGACCTGGCGCTCGGCGAGGTCGACGGGTGCGTGCTGCGCTGCGAGTTTCACCACTGGGAGTACGGCACCGACGGCCGCTGCGCCAAGATTCCCGTCCAGGACCACATCCCGGAGCGGGCCGCGCTGTTCTCGTTCCCGACCGACGAGCGCTTCGGGCTGATCTGGGCGTTCAACGGTGAGCATCCGCTGTACGAGCTCCCGTCGTTCCCCACGGTGCCCACCGAAGAGATCGTCAGCCACGGCTTCGAGATCCCGCCGCTTCCGGTTCCCCCCTATGTGATCCTCTCCAACACCCACGACTTCCAGCACGTGGCCGTCATGCACGGCGCGACGATGGACCACGAGCCCCAGAGCTTCGACGTCGGCGAGCACACGATCGAATTCGAGAATGAGGTCCACGATCCCACGATCGGAACCACCCACCAGCACTTCAAGCTGTTCGGCACCAACACGCTGACGCTGGCCAACGCCACCGGCCCGATGCTGATCCTGTCGCTGTTCACCGCCACCCCGATCAACCAGGGCCTGACGGCGGGCTACACCGTTACCGGCGCCCGGGCCTCGGAGGACAACCCGCAGAAGATCATCGAAATGGGCGAGCACTTCGCCCGGACGATCATGGAGGACGACAACCCGGTGCTGGAGACGATGCGCTTCCGGCCCGACACTCCGATCGCCGCCGACCAGGCGCTGATGCGGTGGTTCCGCCGCGCCGCCGAGTACCCGTCGGCGCACCCGTCCAAGAGTCTCATCTCATAGCCGCGTCACGCATGTCTGACGCTCCGATCCTCGTGACCGCCCCCGCGGGCAACGTCGGCAAGGAGGTGGTCCGGGCGCTTCGCCGGCACGGGCTGCCGGTCAGGGCCGCCGTCCACCGCGCCGGCACCGCACATGTCCCTGATGGCGTTGAGCAGGTTCACTTCGACTTCGAGGATCCCGCCACCTACGCTCCCGCGCTCGCCGGCGTGCGCGGGCTGTTCCTGTTGCGCCCCACCCAGATCACGCGCGTCTCCGGGACGCTGATCCCGGTGGTGGCGGCGGCGCAGCGAGCGGGCGTGCGCCAGTGTGTGTTCCTGTCGGTCGATGGGGCGGAGAAGCAACCGTGGCTGCCCCACCGCAAGGTCGAGAAGGCGCTGGAGGCGAGCTCGTTGACCTGGACGTTCCTGCGCCCGAATCACTTCATGCAGAACCTGCTCGGGCCCTACCGCGAGGCGATCCGCTCCGGGAGCCTGGCGCTTCCGGCCGGCCGGGGACGGGTCTCGTTCGTGGACTGCGCCGACCTCGGCGACGTCACCGCCCTGGCGTTCACCGATCCCTCGGCCCACGCCGGCCGCGCTTATCATCTCACCGGTCCGGAGGCGGTCAGCTTCGGCGAGGTCGCCGCCGCGCTCAGCAATGCAACCGGTCGCCGGATCACCTATGAGCCGATTGGTCCGCTGCGCTACTTCCGGGAGCTGCGCGGCCACGGAGCGCCGTTCGCGTACGCGGCGATCCTCACCGGCCTGCACCTCGGGGTGCGCCGCGGCAGCGCTGGCCGCGTCGACCCCACCCTCGGAGAGCTGCTGGACCGTCCGCCGGACACCGTCGCCGCATTCATCGCCGCGCACGCGCGCGAGTTTGCCGCGCCCGACGGCTCCCCGGCCCAGCGGTGAGCACCCTCAGAGGGTCAGCGCGGCGACGCCCAGCTGACGCATCATCGTGGCCAGATCGAAGTACACGGTCTCGTTGACCATCTGGTCGTCCTCGAACCGGTAGAACACGGCGGCGGGCACGCTGATCCGCCGCCCGGTCGGTTGCAGACCATTCCAAGCGCCGCTGTGGGTTCCGATCTGAACCCCTTCGACGGTCAGGGCTGCATCGGCGTGGTGGAGGCGGTGCACGACCAGCTCCAGATCCGGGAAGCCCGCCGTGAGCTCGGCCAGGTGGGCATGCACCTCATCCGGGGTCGGATGCGTGACGGCGCCCTCCGCAGTGCCGAGAATCGGGCGCAACGGGATCACGTCGTAGGAAGCCCGGCCATCGGCGAAGGCGCCAACAGCAGCGTCGAGGTCGGCCCGGTGGCGCTCGGCCCGGATGTGGCCAAAGACGATCTCCTCGCGCCGGGAGCGCATCCGGACCAGCCAGGACGGCCAGCTCTCCGGCGCCTGAGACGGCTCGCCCATGCGGGTCAGTCCGCCGCGTACCGGCCGGTGTAGAAGTCCGCGTCATCGTCGGGAACCTCGAATCCGGACGCGACGATCCCGGCGCGCAACGCCTTCATCTGGCCCGGCTGGAGGCGCATCTGGGGCATGCGCAGCAGTCCGCCGTTGAAGCCCTGCAGCCAGCCCAGGTACTTCCATCCGACCCGGTGGATGAGGCTCGCGCCCGCGAAGCTTGAATGGAACTGCCCTTTGGCCTCGCGCGCGGGCTGATAGCTCCAGAAGATCTCCATCGCCTCGTCGAGGTTGCCGGCCGTCGCGGCGGCGAAGACGCGCGCGGGGCGATCGCCGGCCGACTCATAGCCGCTGGTCCCGAACCAGCGAATGCCGTAGTTGCGGACCAGGGCCGGAATATGCATCTCCATCGGGTTCTCGACGACGACGTAGTCAGAGCAGCCGCGATAGGCCTCGTCAAACGCCGAGAAGAGTGCGGCGCCGCCGCCTTCGTACTTCAGCGCAGCCGCCGTCTCCAACCGGGCCATCTCCTGGAGCGCCGTCATCGGGAATCCCGCCGGATGCAGCGGCTTGAAGCCCCAGGTGGCGACCCCGAACAGGATCAGGGCCAGATCGGTGCGCTCGGCAACGTACCGGGTGTGCTCGACGATCTGCTCCGACGAGTCCGGCCGGAACGAAGGAGGGTATGAGAGGAGCGCCGCCTCGACGCCCACCGCCTCCGCCGCCTTGGCTACCGTCAGCTCCTGGTCCACGGTGTCGAAGCTCAGATGCGCGACGACGGCAAAGCCGTCGGGCGCCTCGTCGGCGACGATTTCCAGGAAGTGAACGTACTCCTCGGGCGTCGTGCCCGATTCCGAGGCCACCAAGGTGCCCCAGTAGCCGTACCGGTGCGCGAGGCGCACATCGTGGCGGATCGCTGCCTCGTTGAGGCCGGCGAAGGCGGCGTCGAACGATGGCAGGGTCACGTTGCACAGGCCGACCCACTCTCGGGCTCGATCCTTGATCTCGGTGCGGGAATAGGGAAGGGCCAAAGGATGCTCCGTGTGACGGGGAGGATGAACGAGCCGGACGGTGCCGCCGGAGTGCGGTATATAGACTACTGTATCCACTTGTCGCGATCGACCCCAGGAGGACAGATGCCGCGTCTTCACCATGTAGCGCTGCGCGCGCGGGACTTCGACCGAAGCGTGCGCTTCTACGTCGAGGGCCTCGGGCTCGGCCAGCCCTACTTCTGGAACGCGCCGCCGTACGTCCCCCAGGCGGCTTTCATCCCCGCCGGAGAGGGCGGCTGGATCGAGATCTTCGCGCTCGACGCCGACGCCGAATCACCGCCGGCGGACGAGCGCACCGGCGGCCTGGCTCACATCGCCGTCGCCTACGACGATGTGCAGGCCGCCTACGACCGGGTCGTGGCCGCCGGCGCGCAGCCGCTGGAGCCCCCGTCCACCCGGACCCTGCAGGGCGACCCGCCCAAGCAGGCCACGCTCGCTTATGTGCTCGGCCCCGACAACGAGGTGATCGAGATCTACCGCAACGACGATCTGCCCTTCAGTCAGGAGCACGAATGAGCCCCGGCCCGGTCACCGCCGGCCCGCGCGGCGTCCAATACGACTTCTCGGGGAAGGTGGTGCTGGTCACCGGCGCCGCCCGCGGTCAGGGACGGGCCCATGCGCTGGCCTTCGCCGCCGCCGGCGCCGACGTCGCCATCACCGACATCAGCGCGTCCGTGGAGGTGATCGACTACCCGCTCGCCGCTCCCGAGGATCTGGAGCAGACCGCCGACGACATCCGCGCACTCGGGGTCAGGTGCCTGTCGTTTGCCGTCGACGTCCGCGACGAGCCCGCCGTCGGGCGGATGGTCGACAAGGTCGTGGAGCAACTCGGAGGCCTCGACGTCCTGGTCAACAACGCCGGCGTGAACGCCATCCACGATGTGATCGACATGCCGATCGAGGTGTGGCGCACAATCCTGGACATCAACCTGAGCGGCGTCTATCACTGCTCTCGCCACGCCGGGCGGGTGATGCGGGCGCGGGGCGCTGGGCGCATCGTCTCCACGGGCTCGGCCAACTCGACGCTGACGATGCCCCACAACGCGGCCTATACGGCGGCCAAGCACGGCGTCGCGGGCCTCACCAAGGCGCTCGCCGTCGACCTCGCGCCCGACGGGATCCGCGTCAACATGGTGGCTCCCGGACTGGTGAACACCGCGTTGCTGGCCTGCGCCGAAGCGCCGCACGTGCCCGAGGACTACTTCGAGCGCCTGCTCAAGGTCGGCGGCCAGGTCAGCCTGTTCCACGAGGAGCCGCAGGGAGTCGAGCCCGAGGAGATCAGCCATGCCGTCCTATGGCTGGCCTCCGACGCGGCGCGCTTCGTGACCGGCACGACGCTCAGCGTCGATGCCGGCTTTGCCATCACCTGACAGCTGCGGCAGGAGCGCGAAGGCGACCGGTCGCCAGATCGCGGCGTCGCCGCCATACACCCCGGTTCTGTATCTGTGCAGGCGTTTCGTGCCCGTCCGATAGCGGCCGTGAGATCGCTACGCATGTTTCTTTCACTTGTAACGGCGGCTTGCGCCCCACACCAAAAAGGGTCGGTCCGTTGCGATCACTCGCTGGGACCTCCGCGTGTTGGCTCAGAGCCACCACGAGCATGAGTGACCCTGGATCTGATCCGACTTTGCAGGACCTTGACCCCGCGCTTGACCCAACCCCGAGTCGGCGGTGCATTTGGCGCTACAACGCGACTTTTTGCAGAAGTTCTGTTGAGAGCGGACGACGAGACTCGAACTCGCGACATCCGGCTTGGGAAGCCGACGCTCTACCAACTGAGCTACGTC
>JBAPXO010000190.1:0-1569 GCA_049284255.1 Solirubrobacteraceae bacterium
GGCGGGGACTGGGCCCGGACCGGCGTTAGGGTACCCTAATAAGTGATGAGCACCGTGCCCTTGCAAACCGCCCCGCCCGAACGCCGCCGCCTCCCCCGCCTGGTCGAGGTCCAGGAGGTCGGCTGGCTGACCCCCAGGATGGTCCGGATCGAGTTCGGCGGTGAAGACCTCGAGGGGTTCGCGGCCGGCGAGTTCACCGACCACTACGTCAAGCTCCAGTTCCCCCCGGTGGGCGCCGACTACGCCGCCCCATTCGACGTCGAGGAGGTACGGGCCACCCACCCTCGCGATGAGTGGCCGCGCACCCGGACCTACACCGTGCGGGCCTGGGATCCCGAGGGCCAGCGGCTGACCGTCGACTTCGTCGTCCACGGGGACGAGGGCGTCGCGGGCCCCTGGGCCCAGAACGCCCGTCCCGGAGATCGGCTCCAGTTCCAGGGCCCGGGCGGCGCCTACGTGCCCAACCCCGAAGCTCCCGCCTACCTGATGGTCGGCGACCCGAGCGTCGTCCCCGCGATCGCGGCCTCGCTGGCCCGCATCCCCGAGGGCCGCCCGGTCCACGTCCTGCTCCAGGTCGCCGACGGCGACGACGAGCTTGACCTCCAGACGCCCGGCGAGCTCCACGCCATCTGGCTGCACACCCCCGGCGACGAGGTGCTCGCCGACGCCGTGCGCGAGCTCGAGCTCCCGCCCGGGGTCGACGTCTTCGTCCACGGCGAGGCGTCATCGGTCCGCGCCGTCCGCCGCCAGCTGCTCGTCGAGCGCGGCCTCCCCCGGGACGCGATCTCGGTCTCGGGCTACTGGAAGCGCTCGCGCACCGAAGAGGGCTGGCGCGAGGACAAGCCGGAGTGGAACCGCCTCGTCGAATCCGACGTCGAGTCCGACCCGGGCGCGTAGCGCCCGGTCACTCGTCGCAGCACCGCCGCCACCGCACACCCCGCCAGCATCAGCAGGAACGGGTCGATGGGCTCGCGAAAGCGCGGCGTCTCCACGTTGACGAAGATCACGCTCAGCGTGAGCAGCACCGGGATCGACCACAGCCACCCTGGCGCCCGCCGCACCGCCGCGGTGAAGCAGCCCCCCAGCGCCACCAGGCACAGCAGCCAGAACGAGACCACGCCCACCCGCGCGTCGTCAAGGTGCAGGCCGATCGCCTCCGCGGAGGCGTGCCAGGCAAAGGAGCCCTCAAGCTCGAACATCCGCCGCAGGTTGTGCCAGCCCGCGCTGATCACCGACTCCGGATGAGCGCGGATGTAGTGCACCGCCCGTGACTGGAGCTGGTCCTCAAAGGCCACCTCGCCATACCGCCCCGCGCTGGCCCGCAGCCCCGCGTCCTGGGGGATGTCGTAGTAGTAGCGCCACTTGTAGGGGACGGCCTTGAAGGCCGCCGACTCGGGGTTGTAGGTGCCCTCGAGCGTCATCCCGGCCTCATCGGAGACCGGCACGAAGTGATGCAGCTGCTCGGCGTTGCGGATCGTCCAGGGGGCGATCGTGATCGCGGTGATTATTAGAAATATGGTTGGCGCAGCCAGGGCGCGGGCGCCTGCTCGGGCCCGGTCGGGCTGCGGT
>JBAPXO010000191.1:0-4329 GCA_049284255.1 Solirubrobacteraceae bacterium
GGCGTGTGGCGGACGAGCGTGGTGACGACCTCCTGCGCGACTTTCACCTCGCCGCCGGCGATCCGCGCGGCCACCACGTCCGCGTCGTGAATGCCGGAGGCGGAACTCATCGGAGAGCCCGGCGAGAGTCTTGGCGTGCCATCATCCCAATGTTAGACTTCGTAACCGATGACTCATATATCAGTTGTCATCGGGTCCGGGCATCAGCGGGACGTCATCGGGTCCGGGCATCGGCGGGACGTCATCGGGGCCGGGCATCGGCGGGACGTCATCGGGTCCGGGCATCAGCGGGGCATCGTCGGGCCAGGGCATGATCGGTGAGCACGCAGGCGACTCACCCGGGGGGGCCACGTGAGCTGCTTGCCGACCGCGCCTACGCGGAGCTCCGCGACCGGATCGTAACCCTCCAGATCGTGCCGGGGGCCCCGATCGACGAGGATCTCCTCGGAGCGGAGCTCGGCATCGGGCGCACGCCGGTGCGGGAGGCGATCAAGCGTCTGGCGCTCGAGAACCTGGTCACGGTGTTCCCTCGCCGGGGCACGTTCGCCTCCGAGATCAACATCACCGATCTCGCCGACATCTCAGATGTCCGCATCCAGCTCGAGGGACATGCCGCCTACAGGGCCGCTGAGCGGATCACTCCCGGGCAGCGCGACCAGCTCGCCGCGCTGCTGCGCGAGCTCGATCGCAGCCAGGGCAGCGACGACATCAAGGCGCTGATGGCGCTCGACGCGCGGGTGCACCGGTTCGTGCACCGCTGCGCCGGCAATCCCTACCTGGAGGAGACGCTCGGGCGCTACTTCAACCTCTCTCTGCGGATTTGGCACCTCGCGCTCGACCGCCTGCCGCATCTGTTCGCGCGCGTCCACGAGCACGAGGAGCTGCTGCGCGCGATCGCCGACGGCCAGTCAGACCGTGCCCGAGCGATCCTCTCCGAGCACATCGAGACCTTCGAGCACGAGATCCGCGCGGTGCTCTAGCGCCCCGAGGGACGCTAGCGACCCGCGGATGGGGTGAGGACGATCGTCTGCATCTCGGTGAATGAGTGCATGACGTTGGCGCCGCCCACGCGCCCGATTCCGCTGTCTGATCCAGCCCGGCCGCCGAAGGGAAGCTGGGCTTCCCAGTAGTTGCTGGACTCGTTGACGTTCACCCAGCCGGTGTGGACGCGATCGGCGAAGTGCAGCCCTCGTGCCAGGTCGCCCGTGAAGATCGCCGCCAGCAGTCCGTAGGGCGACTGGTTGGTGAGGGAGATGGCGTGCTCCAGCGAATCGATGGCGACAACCGGCGCGATCGGGCCGAAGGTCTCCTCGAGCGCGACCCGGGCGTCGGCGTCCACGCCCGCCAGCACCGTAGGCTCCCAGTAGAGGTCGGTGGGGAAGCCCGCGGCCCGCGTGCCTCCGGTCAGGGCCTCGGCGCCGCGGTCAAGCGCATCGGCGACATGCTCGTCCATCTTGGCGGCGACCGGCTCGTTGTTGAGCGGTCCCATCGTCGTCTCGTCGTTCAGCGGATCCCCGAGGACGATCTTCTGGCTGACGGCGGCGCTCAGGAGCCCGACGAACTCGTCATAAACGGCCTTGTGGACGAGGATTCGCTCGCCGGCGGTGCAGCTCTGGCCGGCGCACAGAAAGCACGCTGTGACCGTGGCCTGTACAGCGGCGTCGAGGTCGGCGTCCTCGAGCACGACCACCGGTCCGTTGCCGCCCATCTCGAGCACGGCGGCCTTGCCGGCCGCCGCCTGGGCGACCACCCGCCCGGTGGCCGTGGAACCGATGAAGCCGACGCCGTCGGTGCCGGGATGGCGAGCGATCTCGTCGCCGACCACCGGTCCGGGTCCGGTCACGAGGTTGAAGGTCCCCGGGGGCAGATCGGCCTCGGCGATGCACTCGGCGAGCGCCACGGCGCAGATCGCCGTCGAGGGGGCGGGGGTCCAGACGACGGTGTTGCCGCATGCCAGCGCGGGAGCGATGAGCTCGGCCGGCATCGTGTAGGGCCAGTTCCAGGGGCTGATCACGCCCACGACGCCGCGGGCGCGGCGGGTGAGCAGCACGCGCTTGCCCGCCGACACCGAGTTGGGCAGCTCGCCGCCGAGACGCTTTGCGTCCTCGGCCGCCATCCGCCAGTACTCGACGAGCTCGTCGACTTCGTCGTAGGCCTCGGCCTTGAGCGGCTTGCCCTGATCCAGGGTCAGGGTGCGCGCCAGGTCGTCGCGCCGGGACTCGATGATGTCGCCGACGGCGTGCATCTTGGCCGCGCGCTCGTAGGCGGTCAGGTGCGACCAACGCTCGGAGGCCGCACGCGCGGCGACGATCGCCGAGCGCGCGTCCTCACGGTCGCCCTGGGGGATTTGGCCGAGCGTCTCGCCCGAGCCCGGGCTCGTCGTCGTGTAGGTCTCTCCCGAGATGCTCGAGCGCCATTGACCCCCGACGAACATCCTCTGCTCGGTCCCGGTGGTCATCGGCTCATTCCCCTTCGCTAGGCCGCGCGCGAGGGCGGCGAGCGCTCGTTGACACAATCAGACAACTGATATATAACAGCGCGATCTGGACTTGGTCAATCGCTCACCGGCGTGGCCGGTCACCCAAGGCCGGCACCAATCGTTTTCGACTAGCCGCGCTGGCAGCCCGCGCGGACGGGGAGGTTGATTGATGGCAACCGTTGAGGCGCCCGACCGTCCGGCTGGTGACAGCGATGAGCTCGCCGGCTTCGGCTACAAGCAGGAGCTCGATCGATCGCTGGGCAGCTTCTCATCCTTCGCCGCCGGGTTCAGCTACATCTCGATCCTCACCGGAGTCTTCGAGCTGTTCGGGTTCGGCGTCCTCAATGCCGGGCCCGCGGTGTGGTGGTCATGGCTGATCGTCTTCGGCGGCCAGATGTGCGTAGCGCTGTGCTTCGCCGAGCTCGCGGGACAGTTTCCGCTGGCCGGTTCGGTGTACCAGTGGTCAAAGCGCATGGGCAGCGACTTCGTGTCCTGGATGACGGGCTGGATCCTGATCATCGGATCGATCGTCACCGTGGCGGCGGTGGCCGTCGCCTGGCAGGTCGTCCTGCCCCAGGTCACCACCAAGCTCCAGTTCGTGGGCGGGGCGGCGAATGCGGGTCTCTACACCACGCCTGACGGAGCCAAGAACGCCCTGATCCTGGGAGCGATCCTCGTCATCTTCGCGACCGTCATCAACATGCTCGGCGTCAAGATCATGTCCCGGATCAACAACTTCGGGGTGATCGTCGAGCTCATCGGCTCGACGATCCTCGTGATCCTGCTGATCTTCCACTTCCACCGCGGCCCGGCAGTCGTGACCAACACGCTGGGAACGGGCGCCGGGCACTCGTGGGGGTACTTCGGGGCCTTCCTGATCGGCGGGATCATGAGCGCGTACGTGATGTACGGGTTTGACACCGCGGGGACGCTGGCCGAGGAGACAAACGACCCCAGACGCGCGGCCCCGCCGGCCATCCTGCGCGCGCTCGCCGCGGCCGCCACGATCGGCGCGCTGCTGATCCTGTTTGCGCTGATGGCGGTCAAGGACATTCACGACAAGAACGTCGGACTGCTCGGGCTGCCCTACATCATCAAGCAGGCGCTCGGCAACACGCTGGGCAACATCTTCCTGATCGCCTCCGCGATCGCGATCACGGTGTGCTGTCTGGCGGTCTGCACGGCCTGCATCCGGATGCTGTTTTCGATGGCGCGTGACGGCCGGCTGCCCTTCGGTCGTCACCTGGCTCGAGTCTCGGGTCGAGCCCGGGTCCCGATCATCCCGGCGCTGTTCGTCGGGGTCTGCTCCCTGATCCTGCTGGCCGTCAACATCGCCAATCAGTCGGCGTTTGTGACCTTGACCTCGGTGGCGATCATCATGTTCTACCTGCCCTACCTGGCGGTCACGGGATCGATGCTCGCCCGGCGTCTGCGCGGCGAGTGGCCCCAGGCCAACCACGGCCCGTACTTCAGTCTGGGGCGCTGGGGCACCCTGGTCAATGTGATCGCGGTCGCCTACGGCGCGATCATCGCCTTCGAGATCGCATGGCCGCGGGCGGCGGTATATGGGACGAAGTGGTACTTCCGGTTCGGCGCCTACGAGTTCATCGGGGCTTCGTTCATCGTGGGCTGCCTGTACTACTTCCTCATCCAGATCCGCAAGCCGGCCGAGGTGCTGGCCGAGCACCGTGCCGAGGTTCCGACGCTTCCGGACGAGCGTCTCGGCGAAGTCGCGCCGTGAGCGACGCCGGGGACTTTGACTACGTCATCGCCGGAGGCGGCACCGCCGGGTGCGTGCTGGCGGCGCGGCTGAGCGAGGATCCAGACGTCACCGTCTGCCTGTTGGAGGC
>JBAPXO010000192.1:0-1505 GCA_049284255.1 Solirubrobacteraceae bacterium
GGGATACCCCGACGAAATCTTCGAAGTGACAAAAGATCTCATCGCCAACTGGGAGAAGTACGCGCTCATCGTCAGCCACACCAACCCCTTCACCAACCTCGACGAAGCCCTGCGGCTGGCCTCGACACCCGGGGCCGCCGACAAGGTCGTCGTCACCTTCACCTAGGAAAAGAGCAACGAGTGGGCCGGGTATCCGTCATCACCGGTGGGGCTGGTGGCATGGGGCTTGCCGCCGCGAAGATCCTCGGACGCGACCGCACCGTCGTCATCGCCGACGTTAGGCAAGACCGCCTGGATTCCGCTGCGGCTCAACTTAACGCCATCGACATCAACTGCACAGCGATGAGCTGTGACATCACCGATCGAACGGCCGTAGCGCAATTGGCCGCGACCGCTGCAGGACTCGGCACCGTGACTTCCGTCGTGCACACCGCAGGAGTCAGCCCCAGCATGGCATCTTCGGAGCGCATCACCGCGATCAACGCGCTCGGCGCCGTCAACGTCAACGAGGCCTTTTACGAGATTGCCGCTCCGGGCTTCGCCATGGTCAACGTGGCATCCATGGCGGCCCATATGATGCCGCCGGCGATGTATCCCACCAGGATGTTCCAGGCCGCGCTGAGCGATCAGCACGCCTTCCTCAAGAAGGCGATGCGCACCTACCGCCTGGCACCCGAGAGATTTCGACCGGGCATGGCCTACTCACTCAGCAAGACCTTCGTCCGGTGGTACTGCAAGTCCCAGGCCGAGCGGTTCGGATCGCGCGGTGCACGCATCCTGTCGGTGTCGCCTGGCTCCATCGACACCGAGATGGGCAGGCTCGAGGAATCAACCGGATCGGGTGCGCTGGCACGACGGTCTGCCCTGCGACGATTCGGCACCGCAGAAGAAGTCGCCGAAGTGCTTGCTTTCTGCGCCAGCGAGAAGGCCAGCTACCTCACCGGCATCGACGTAGTGTGCGACGGCGGCTCCCTGGCCGCGGTCCGCCTTCGCGACAAGCTCACGATGGCACGAGAGAGTTAAACGCCGCCGCCACTCCACGATTCGCACTCCCCAGGAGGGTCAGCGAACGGTCCCTTCGCTGACCCGGCTCATCACGCGCTCGATCGCGCGGGCCACGCTGTCCGGTGCCTCGAGCGGAGCGAGATGCCCAGTGTCATCAAGAAGACCGAAGGGAGCCCGCAGCAGCCTCGCAAGCATTCGCTGTCGGTCGATGTCCGGTTCGGCGTCACCGGTAACTACTTCGCTCGGACACGTCACGACGGCCAGGCGTTGCGATGCGTCCCACCGTGCGATGGCACGCAGAGCGGCACAGACTGAACTGGCTCCGCTTTCCGCCATGGCGTCGATGAAGTCAGCCTTGAGGTTAGGGCTACGCGAGGGTCGTCCGGGTGAAAAGAGTCGGTCGGCGAATTCATCTGCGACGACGCGGATTCCACGAACCTCGATGTCGGCCGCGAGAGCTTCGTTGTGCGCCGCGACGCTCGCATTGGTCCCCGGAATGG
>JBAPXO010000193.1:0-6291 GCA_049284255.1 Solirubrobacteraceae bacterium
GGTCAGGGTCGAGCCTCTGATTCTCCTGCAAATGGGCGCTTTTCTTGCCTTATCGTGTCAGCCGCTGACCATGCATTTCGCCTCGACAAGGCGGAGGTCGCTGGTTCGAGCCCAGCATCGTCCATCATCAGTATTTGCAGACGACCGGGCATTCCGGTCATAGCGGGTTCAAGAGCGCGTCCCTCAGCGCGTCCCGCGAACCTCGAAGGCGCGATGAATTCGGGGCTCAGGCTCAGCTTCCGAACGAGCGGAAAGACGGCGCGTGTCCGGGTTCGGTTTTTTGTTAGCACTCGGCTCGCGATCCCGACCTCCTCGATGACGCCGTGTCGCACCTTGAAGACGCCGTTCGCCGCGCGGCCTTTGGCCACGTACCAGTACGAGCTCCGGCAGAGCGGCAAACGCACCGTCATCCTCCAATGCAGGATCGCGAGCGCGCAGCGGCTCGAGCGCCGCCGCTGAGAGCGATCGGCCGCCCATCATGATCCCCGGACGGACGAGCTGGGAGAGAGATCCGTCTGCCGCTTGAACAGATACGTCCTGGCGGAGTCGGCGGCCTGCGCGGTGACAAGCTCCCACCCATCAGCGCCGAGGGCAGCGAGCATCGCGTCGAAGCCCTGGACGTCCGCGAATTTCTCAGAGCCAGGGCCAGTCGCCTCGAAGCCCCGGATAGACGCCGACAGGCGCATGTACTCGAACGTCGGCCTCACGGGCCGGACCCTATCGCGCATCGTCCCGAGTGCCCCGAATGGCCCCCATGCCGACGATCCACGCCATGCTCTGCACGCTCGCCGCCACTCGCTCCCGCCGCCCGCCACCTGGCTGAGGCGTGGCCTCCTAGGCCCGGTCGGGTGCCTTGCTCGTGGGACTCCCGGCGAGAAGCTTGGCGGTCATCTTGACCGTCTTCACCGCCCCGGTGGCGCCCGCCTGGACGGCGGTGGCAAAGCACAGGACGATCAGGCCCGGGATGAACAGGGGCCGGACTCCGAGCATCAAGATCCCAATTCGCCCGAGCATGTAAGGGGGCGTACAAACCACGGTGCCAAGCGCGCCGCCGACCGCGGCCGCGGTCAACCGGTCACGCCGGGGAGCCGCGGGCTTGACCCCGATCAGGCGCGACGGGATCGCGACGTAACACAGCATGAGGAGGCCGATAACGACGCCCAGGCAGAGCACGAACCACGGGCGGTGGTTGCGGCTCACGACCAGCGTCGCAAGCGCCAGCATCAACCCAACCGCGGAACCTGACCCGAGGATGATCCCGAGGTGGCGCTTAGCCTGCTCCACCGCCGGACGAACCAACGGGCGGCCGGGCTGGACGATCGCGAACCCGAAGACGGCGTTCATGAAGAAGCTGGCCGCGGTCACCGCCATGATCGCCAGGGTGAGGGGGATGAGAACCGGCCCCTTGATGTCCGGAAGCGAATTGCCGTGCAGAACGTGGGCCTTGAGGTCATACATCGTCAGCCAGATCAACATCGCCGGCAGAGCCTGGACGAGCAGCAGCCGCCAGTTCGAGAACAACACCTTGAGCCCGTAGAAGACCATGGCGATGCCACCGACCACGAACGCCAAGGGAGCCAGCGCCCGCCGGGACTGGCTGAGGCGCAGCACCGCCTCCGTCGCCAAGCTCTCGTCGCCGTCGCGCACCGCCTGGACAAACATGCGACCGCGCGTGGCCAGGGTCAGAGGCTGCCCGTGCTCTCCATTCTCCCGCGCCGGGGGCTCCGCCTCCTGAGCTTTCAGCGCGTCCATATGCGTGAGACTACGCGAGGGCATCTCGTCGGAATGAGAGACGCTCTCAGGCTGAACGCGGTCCGGCGGGGCTCAGCCGCCGATCGTGAAGCGCACCTGACCGATCCTGGCCACCAGACGCACGAACTGCGGACATGGCACGCCCGGAGTACAGACCGGCCGTGCGAGCTCCTGGACGAGCGCGGTGAACTGACCTGCGCACCAGTGGGCATGAGGAGGCGGACCGACGGTCACGTTGACGTGTTCCCCCTTGGTGATCGCGGGCAGCTCGTCCGCCCGCAAGCTCGCACAGCCCCGGCGCGCCGGGCCGCTGACGCTGACGCTGACGCTGACGCTGAGGGTGTAGCCCTTCTGGACGCCGCCAGCCCGTCCGCTGGACTCGGGGGCCGTGAACTTGAAGTCGAGCACCGATGTCGGTCCCGGCGCGCTTGGCGTCACCGAGAGCCCAGGTTTGACGCTGTCCCCGCAGGCGGCCACGGCGAGCGCCGCGACGGCGACGATCGCCGCCAGACCCGGCCTACTCGCGGCCGGCGAAGTTACTCAGGGCCTCCTTGCCGTTTGCCGTGACGGGAGCGCCGTGTGCGAGCAGCAGCAGGTCGAAGTCGAGGTCGAGGTCGAGCAGGGCCCGGTAGGCCGCACACAACCCGCGCTTGGTGTTCTCGGGATCGTCCATGAGCCGGTCGGGCACGAAGGTCAGACCGTCGACACCCGGCCACCGCACCACGCCATCAGCGATGGCGAGCGCACGGTGCGCGGGGATGTACAGCGCTGTCTCGTCGGGGGAGATCGAGTCGACCTCGTAGACAACGATGCCGCCCGGGAGCTCGTCGCCGAAGGAGAACGGGGTGACCGGTCCGCGGCCCTCCAGCTCAAAGACCCCGTTGTCGATGCAGTGCACCTCACATCCGTAGGCCTCGTGCAACGTCCACGAGTCCCGGTCGTGATGGCGGTTGGTCAGAAGGATGTGCTCGGGCTCGGCGCCCTGGGACGAGAACCAGTCGAGCCCGCCGGGCGGCAGCATGGGGTCGAGCAGCGTTCGCTCGCGGGCCAGAAAGTAGGAGCTCACCTCGCCGCCGGTGTGAGGATGCCGAGCGGTCCAGTGCCAGAGTCCGGGGGCGATCTCCTCCATCTCTGCGAGGCTACCCGGGCAGAGGTGGTTTAACCGTTGATCCGTCAACTAGAATCAATGGGTGACATGGAGACAATTCTCGACACCGAGCTCGACGGGACCGCTCTGGACGCGTGGCGCAGCTACCTGCAAAGCCACGCCTCGATAGTGCGCGTGCTCGACGCCGAGCTGGCGAGCGAGCACGGCTTGACCACGCGCGACTACGAGGTTCTGCTCTACCTCGCTCAAGCTGACGGGCGCCGGCTACCGATGTCGGCTCTGGCCGAGCGCACGATGCTCACCCGCTCGGGAATCACCCGGCTGGTCGACGGGCTCGTCGAGTCAAAGCTCATCGAACGCGTCGCCTGCTCCAACGACGCTCGCGTCTCCTACGCGCAGCTCACCGACACCGGCTACGAGAAACTGCGCGATGCCGGTTGCTCCCACGTCCGCAGCATCCGCCGCCTGTTCCTGGAGCACTTCTCGCCGGGCGAGCTCGAGCAGCTCGCCTCGCTGCTCGGGCGGCTTCCCGGCGCCAGCGTGCCCGGCTCCTGCACCGTCGAGTAACGCTACGTCAGCGCCGCGGGTTCGCCCGTCCTCTGCATGAGGCGGCGTCGCGAACACGCCGGGGATACTTGACGGCGCAACCTTTTTCGCTACAATGGTTGTTGACTCAATTATCTCTCAAGGAGAAACCCCCATGTCAGCAACCAGCATCCCTGCCGAGCGCATCCCGGCTGGCGTCTACAACGTTGACCCCGCCCATTCCAACGTCGGCTTCGAGGTCCGGCACATGGGCATCGCCACCGTGCGCGGAACCTTCCGTGGCTTCGAGGGCACGATCGATGCCTCCGGCGAGGCTCGCGAGCTCACGGGCACCGTCGACATCGCCACCATCGACACCGGCGAGGAGAATCGCGATGGCCACCTCAAGGGCCCTGAGTTCTTCGATGCCGACCAACACCCCAAGATCTCGTTTCACTCGACCGGGACTGGCGACGCCGGCGACGGCAAGGTCAGCCTGACCGGCGAGATCACGATCAAGGGCATCAGCAAGCCAATCGAGCTCACCGGCACGATCGGTGAAAACGGCGAGGACCCGTGGGGCAACGAGCGCATCGGCCTCGAGCTCGAGGGCGTGATCGATCGCCGCGACTTCGATCTGAAGTGGAATCAGACGCTTCCCAACGGCAACCTGCTCGTCGCCAACGAGGTCAAGCTCCTCGTCAGCGTCTCAGCAGTCAAGAGCGCATAGTCCATGCGGATCCTCGGCATCTCCGGCAGCCTGCGCGCAGCGTCGTACAACACGGCGCTGCTGCGGGCTGCCGCCGAGCTCCTTCCCTCCGGGTGGTCACTGGACATCTATGAGGACCTGGAGCAGCTGCCCCCCTACAACGAGGACCGCGACACCGACCAGCCGCCGGCCGAAGTTGCTCGGCTGCGCGCCGAGATCGACGCCGCCGACGCGGTCCTGTTCGCGACCCCGGAGTACAACACAACGATGCCCGGCCAGATCAAGCAGGTCGTCGACTGGGCCTCCCGTCCCCACGGCCCCGACGCCGCCCTGTGGGGCAAGCCGGTGGCTGCGGTCGGAGCGAGCGTGACCGACTACGGCGCGATGTGGGCACAGGATCATCTGCGTCGTGCTCTGGGAATCGCCGGAGCACGCGTGCTCGAGACCGAGCTCGCCGTGAGTGGGGCGGCCGACCTCTTCAGCGACGGCGGCTCGCTCGAGCTCACCGATACAGAGACGCGTGAGCGGCTGGCCGAGGTCATTGCCGGTCTCGTAGAGCACCACCGGCAGTACGCCGTGGCGGCGTAGGCTGTGGTGATGTCGCCCTCCACACCGGACGGGGGTGGTGTCGCCCACGCCCCATCATCGGGACGCGCCGGCTCGGGCGCTCTCGGCTCTGGGACCGAGGTCGGAGCCGTCAGGCTCACCGTCTCTGATCTCGGGCGGTCGCGGTCGTTCTATGAGCACGTGCTCGGACTGCGAGCGGCCGAGCTGGAGGACGGCGGCGTGGTCCTCGGCCCCGCAGGCGGTCCAACCCTGGTCGAACTTGCACCAGACGCCAGCGCCTCTCCTCTTGACCATCGGACCACCGGGCTCTTTCACCTGGCGATCCTGGTGCCGACCCGCCGGGATCTGGCCCACGCCCTGGCCCGGATGGCTCAGGCGCGCTGGCCGCTGGACGGCGCGTCCGACCACCTGGTCTCCGAGGCGCTCTACCTGTCAGACCCCGACGGCAACGGGATTGAGATCTATCGCGACCGCCCGCGTGAAGACTGGACCCGCGACGACGCCGGCCAGCTCGCGATGGCGACGCTGCGCCTCGACCTGAATGACCTGGCTGGTGAGCTGGACGGCGAGACTGAGATCGCGCCGAGGATGGCGGCCGGGACCCGGATGGGCCACGTCCACCTCCAGGTCGCCGAGCTTGAATCGACCGAGGCGTTCTACAGCGGCGTGCTCGGGTTCGACGTCACCGTCCGTGGCTATCCGGGAGCGCTGTTCTTCTCCGCGGCCGGCTATCACCACCACATCGGCACCAACACCTGGCACAGCGCAGGCTCATCTCCCCCGCCCCCCGGCGCGATCGGACTGCGCTCGTTTGATGTCGTCCTCGAGGACCAGGCCGAACTCGATCGGGTCCTGGCCCGGATCGCCGCGGCCGGCCTCACCACCGAACCGGTCGCTGGATCGGGCAGCAGCGTGCGCGACCCGTCGGGCAATGCCGTAGTCCTCCGCCGCGCCTGACCCAGCGCGCGGACGCCCGCAAGCTACCCTTCGGGGCCTCGGCGACGTGGCGGAGTGGCTACGCAGCGGCCTGCAAAGCCGTCTACACCGGTTCGATTCCGGTCGTCGCCTCTCACCTTCTCGGCCTCAGGGCAAAGCTCCTCGCGCAGCTCTCCGACGTGCCGGGCGACGAAGCTCTGGTACAGACCAGCGGCGGAGCGCTGGGCGTCAACGGCGAGCGTGTGCCGGCGCTGGAGTAGCCGAGGGTCCGGATATAGTCTGGCTGGTGATCCGGCGTCTCCGCCGCCCACTATCACGGCCGACGGAGCCACCACCGGACTCCGAGGCGGACGTCCCACCATCAGGGCCGACGGGGCCACCACCGGACCTCGAGGCGGACTTCCTAGCGCTCTATGAACGCGCGGCACCGTTCACCATGACGTCTATCGAACGGATGTACGCGCTGTGGCAAGCCACCCGGTACATCGTCAATCGTCAACTCGAGGGCGACATCATTGAGTGTGGGGTCTGGCGGGGAGGGTCCAGTCTTCTCGTCGCGCTCACGCTCACGCAGCTTGGCGACACGTCCCGCGGGCTGCATCTGCTCGACACGTTCGAAGGCATGCCCCCGCCGAGCGACCGTGACGTTTCGTTTAGGGGCGAGGCGGCGGCGGCGATTCTGGCACGAGAGGAC
>JBAPXO010000194.1:0-1808 GCA_049284255.1 Solirubrobacteraceae bacterium
GATGGCCTCGGCGGCCCACTGGTCGGCGTCGGCGAGTTCGCCGGGGGTGAAGGCGCCGTGCTCGCCAGTGCGCCGTTGCGCAGCCAGCCCTGGTGTCCATTCGCGGCGATACCACGAAGGCTCCAGCGGGCAGGTACTAATTCAGGAAGGCCTATCCAGTTCGATTAGGCCCATCCAGTTCAGTCAGGCCCATCCAGGCACGGTGAAGACGTTGTGCTAGCACGAGGTTCGGTGCACCGGCTGACCACCTTGGCCCAGCACCTCCGCTCGTCCACACTGGGCCGAGGAGGTCGTTATGGGCGCTCTCAGGCTGCTATTTCGCGCTGAGTCACGGCGCCGGTGGCGGTCGTGGCTCGTCCTGGCCACCCTGATAGCCGTCGTCGGCGGGGTGGCTCTGGCCGCCGCCGCGGCCGGCCGTCGTACCGATTCCGCATTCCCGCGATTTGCCGCAGCCTATGGCTCCGACGCCGGCGTGTACGCTATGCGACCCATGCCGAAGCTGGCCAAGCTTTCCGGGGTCAGCTCCGCCACCGATGCCGTCGGCCCGTTCAGCGGTCAGCCGACGTGTGCCTGCACCAACCCGATCAACCCGACGGACCTCGAGGTCCTTGCCTTGCCACCCGGGGGCAGGCCGATCTACAAGCTGATCTCCGGCCACCTGCCAGACCCGTCGGCCCCCGACCAGGTATTGGCGTCGTTCACCCTTCAACAGAATGACGGCGTGCGTCTGGGCACGGTCATCCATGTCCCGTTCTACTCGGCGGCGCAGGCCTCGGCGTACGACAATGCCATTGGCGCGCCGCCCAGACCCGATGGCCCGACCGTTGCCTTCCACGTGGTTGGTTTCGAGGCCGCCGAGTCCGAGTTCCCGTCCGGATCGAGTCTTACTTACGATCTGTACACGACCCCGGCATTCGCACGCACCCTGCTGCCCCGGACGGCGAGGGGAGATCTGTATTTCGTCCGCCTGCGCGACGGTGCCGCCGGCGTACCCAAGTTCTCCCGGCAAGTCAGCTCGCTGGGCGCCGAAGCGTATGACCTGAACGAGATCGCGGCGTCCGTTCAGGCATCGATCCATCCGCAAGCGGTGGGATGGTGGATCCTGGCCATATTGTCTGCCCTGGTCGCACTCGCAGTGGTGGGCCAAGCCCTCGTCCGTCAGAGCATCGTCGAGAGCGAGGACTACCCGACGATGGCAGCCATGGGAGCCGATCGGCGGCAGCTGCTCGCGCTCGGGCTGGCGCGCAACGTTGCGGTGGGGCTGGTGGGCGCTGCGGGGGCGGTCGTGGTCGCCAGCGCCTTGTCCCCGCTCGCTCCCCTCGGCGAGGCGCGTGACGCGGAGATCTCCACCGGGGTGACCTTTGACCCGCTCGTCCTCCCGCTCGGCGCGCTCGCCACGGTGCTGGTGGTTTTCGGGCTCGGCGTATGGCCGGCGCTTCGCGTCACGCGTACGCTCCGAGCCGGAGCGCGGGCCGGGGAGCCCCGTCCCTCAGCGGTAGTGGCACGCCTGGCCGCCCTGGGCGCACCGCCGGACGCCATGATCGGTGTCCGCAACGCCCTGGAGCGCAGGAGCGGCGGGGCCACCGCGCCGGTGGGTGCCGCCCTCGTCGGCGCGGCGCTGGCAGTGGCAGCGCTGTGCGCGACGGGGGTCTTCGGCGCCAGCCTGTCCAACCTCACGGCCACCCCCAGGCTCTACGGAGCCCCGTTCCAGCTCAACATCAGCAACCCGAGCGGCGGGCTGTCTCCGGCCCTGCTCGCCAGCCTGGAACACAACAGGGCCGTCTCCGGGATCATGAAAGGCTTCGCCG
>JBAPXO010000195.1:0-2619 GCA_049284255.1 Solirubrobacteraceae bacterium
CGCCTACCGCGAGCGCCCGATCGGCGTTCTCTGCGAGCGCTCGGGCCGGCGGCTGACCGCGGTGCTCGTGTGCCGGGTCGAGGCCTTCTCGCTGCTTGACCAGGAGGCCCAGGAACGGCGCCTGGCGCGCTGGGGGCTCGTGCTCTCGGGTGCCAGCGGGACGCCGGTGCGCCGGCTGCAGTGGATCGAGCGCACCGCGCCCGCCCAGGGCGACGAGCTCGCGCGCTGGGTGCACGCCGAGCGCGACCCGATGGTGCCGTTGCGGGGCACGCCGATGATCGAGTCCTACCTCGAACTGATCGGATCGAGCGCTCGAGTCACCCAGGAGCACGAGATCCTGCTCGCGATCCAGGTCGACGGGCGCCGGGTGCGCGACCGGGGCGCCCAGGCCGTGGAGCAGGCGCTGGTCGAGCAAACCGAACGGGTGGCCAAGGGGCTCGAGGCCGCCGAGGTCAGAGTCCTCGGTGCCCTCAGCCCAGGACAGGTCGCCCGCACCCTGCGGACGGCCTTTGACCCGTACGCCCGCGCCGAGCTGGCCACGCTCGAGGCCGCCGACCCCGACCGCGACGGACTCGACGAGGCAAATGCCTGGCCGCTGGGCGCGCGCGAGGGCTGGGACCACTACCAGTCAGACGGCGCGCTTCACGCCACCTACTGGATCGGGTCGTGGCCGCGAATTCAGGTCTCGCCGATGTTCATGGACTCGCTCCTGGGCCGCTCGAGCGCCGTGCGCACGGTCGCGGTCACCTTTGAGCCCCTGGCCGCCGACCGTTCGACTCGGGAGATCGAAGCGGCGGTCACCCGCGACCGTGCCGATCGCGAGCTCCGCGCGCGCTTCGGCCAATCCGAGACCGCCCGCCAGCGCCAGGCCGCCGAGGCCACGATGCGGCGCGAGGCCGAGCTCGCCGCAGGACACGGGGAGGTCAGGCTGAGTGGCTTCATCACGGTCTCCGGTCGCGACCATGACGAGCTGCGCCGCGCCTGCTCGGAGGTGCTCGAGCACGCCGCGCGGGCGCGACTTGAACTGCACCGCCTCTACGGCCAGCAGGGTGATGCCTTCACGTTCACGTTGCCGTTGTGCCGGGGACTGCGGTGAGCATGCGCACCGTCGAGCGCCCCGGGCACCGGTGCACGACGCGCCACGCCCAGGCGATCTACCCGTTCATCAATGCCGGCGGGCTCGGCGGCCGGGGGGTGTTCGTGGGCCGTGACTCGGCGGGCGGAGCCTTCTGTTACGACCCTTGGGTCCTGTACGGCGAGGGCGTCCTCGATGATCCCAACGCGATCGTGCTCGGCAAGCTCGGGCAGGGCAAGAGTGCGCTGGTCAAGACGCTGCTCTACCGGATGCTGCTCTTCGGCCGCCGCGCCTTCGTCCTTGACATCAAGCGCGAGTATGGCCCGCTGTGTGAGGCCGTCGGCGTCCAGCCGATTTCGCTGGTCCCCGGCGGCGGAGTGCGCCTCAATCCGCTCGCGACCCGGCCCGAGGAGCACGCCCAGCTCGAGCTGCTGCGCGCCGTGACCGTGACCGCCCTCGGGGGCCCGCTCACCCAGCTCGAGGCCGGAGCGCTCCGCGAGGCGCTCCGGGTGGTCCGTGAGCGCGGCGGCAGCGGTGGCGAGCCCACGCTCCCCGAGATCGCCTCGGTGCTGTTCTGCCCCGTGGAGGAGATGGCCCGGCGGCTGCAGACGAGCATCGATGCCCTGGCCGCCGATGCCCGCCGGGCCGCCCTTGCGCTCCAGGACCTGTGCGAGGGACCGCTGCGCGGGATGTTCGACGGCCCGACCACGCCGGGCCTCGATCTCGATGCCAGGCTGCTCGTGCTCGACCTGCACGCCGTCCGCGACTCGCCCGCTGTCGGCATCCTGATGGCCTGCGCGACGGCGTGGATCAGCGCGCTGCTGGCGCGCACCGCCGAGCGTCCCGGCCGCGAGCGGCTGATCAACGTCGCCGACGAGTCGTGGAAGATCGTCCAGCACACCGGGCTGGGCGAGTGGTTTCAGAGCAACTTCAAACTGGCGCGTCAGTTCGGCGTGATGAATCTGGTCGTCCTGCACAAGCTCGCCGACCTGCAGGCGGCCGGCGACGCCGGATCGCGGGCGGCGCGGATCGCCGAGGGACTGGTCGCCGACGCCTCGACGCGCATCGTCTATCACCAGGACGAGAGTCAGGTGGAGCTCACCCGGTCGCTGCTCGGGCTCTCGCACAGCGAGGCGCGCCTGATCTCGATGCTCTCCTCCGGCCAGGCCTTGTGGCGAGTGGGAACGCGCTCCTTCGTGGTCGCCCATCACCGGTCTCGTCTCGAGGCCAGACTTACCAACACCGACACCGGCATGAACGTCGGCGGCTCGGGAGCCGACCGTCGATGAGCGGGGAGCGCCCGGCTGCTGTCTCCGACGTCGCGATGCTGGCGGTGATCGGGATCGCCGTCGGGATTGGCGCGGCCGTCTGGGTGTGGGGCGGCGTGGCCGGGGCGGCGTTCGGGAGCGGTTGGCCCCGACTCTCGTTCGGCCAGGTGCTCGGCGTGATCGTTCGCCTTCCGGGACGGTTGACCGATCCCGCGACCGCCTGGCCGCGGTCCGCGCGCCCGGAGCTCCCCGGGGCGGGCGGCTTCTACCTAGCCC
>JBAPXO010000196.1:0-7294 GCA_049284255.1 Solirubrobacteraceae bacterium
CGCTCGACGAGGTGGAGCCCGCCACCGAGATCGTCAAGCGCTTCAGCACCGGCGCGATGAGCCTGGGCTCTCTGTCCCGTGAGGCGCACGAGACGCTGGCCATCGCCATGAACCGGCTCGGCGGGAAGTCCAACACCGGCGAAGGGGGAGAGGACGAGGAGCGCTTTACCCCGGACGCGAACGGCGACCAGCGGCGCTCGGCGATCAAGCAGGTCGCCTCCGGACGCTTCGGCGTCACGATCGACTACCTGGTCAATGCCGACCAGCTGCAGATCAAGATGGCCCAGGGCGCCAAGCCCGGCGAGGGCGGTCAGCTTCCGGGCCACAAGGTCGACGACTACATCGCCAAGATCCGGTACTCGACGCCCGGCGTTGGCCTGATATCGCCCCCGCCCCATCACGACATCTACTCGATCGAGGACCTCAAGCAGCTGATCTACGACCTGCGGTGCTCCAACCCGACCGCCGCCGTCTCGGTGAAGCTCGTCTCCGAGGTCGGGGTCGGCACGGTGGCCGCCGGTGTGGCCAAGGCCAATGCTGACCACGTCACGATCTCCGGACACGACGGTGGCACCGGCGCCTCTCCGCAGTCCTCGATCCAGTCGGCCGGCGTGCCGTGGGAGATCGGCCTGGCCGAGACCCAGCAGACGCTGCTGCTCAATGACCTGCGCTCGCGGATCACGGTGGAGGTCGACGGGCAGATCAAGACCGGCCGCGACGTCGTCATCGGGGCGCTGCTGGGCGCCGACGAGTTCGGTTTCTCCACGGCTCCGCTGATCGCCATGGGCTGCATCATGATGCGCGTCTGCCATCTCAACACCTGCCCGGTCGGGATCGCCACCCAGGATCCCGAGCTGCGCTCGCGCTTTAGGGGAACCCCGGAGCACGTCACCGCCTACCTGATGTTCGTCGCCGAGGAGGTCCGGACCATCATGGCGTCGCTGGGCATCCGGCGATTCACCGATCTGATCGGCCGCGCCGATCTGCTTGAGACCGACGAGGCGATCGATCACTGGAAGTCCCGTGGGGTCGACCTGTCGATGGTGCTCGGCACGCTTGACCTGCCGCCTGAGATGCCCCGCCACCGGACCCGGCCCCAGGTGCCTGTGCTCGACGACGCCCTGGACTGGGAGCTCGTCCAGCTGTGCGCGCCCGCGATCGAGAACTGCGAGTCGGTGCGCCTCGGTCCGATCCCGCTCCGAAACGTCAACCGCACCGTAGGCGGAATCCTCTCAGGAGAAATCGCGCGCCGGCGCGGAGCCCGCGGGCTTCCCGAGACCACGATCGACATCTCGTTCTCGGGTACGGCGGGCCAGAGCTTCGCGGCGTGGCTGGCGCCCGGGGTCACGTTCTCGCTGCGCGGCGAGACCAACGACTACACCGGCAAGGGCCTTTCCGGCGGCGTGCTCTCGGTTCGCCCGCCTGAGTCCGCGCTGTTCCGCGCTGAGGAGAACATGATCGTCGGCAACACGGTGCTCTACGGCGCTACCGCCGGCCGCGCGTTCATCCGCGGCCTTGCCGGCGAGCGCTTCGCGGTGCGCAATTCGGGAGCGCACGCCGTCGTCGAGGGCGTTGGCGATCACGGCTGCGAGTACATGACCGGTGGGCGGGTGATCGTCCTTGGGACCACGGGGCGCAACTTCGCGGCCGGGATGAGCGGCGGCATCGCCTACGTCTACGACAAGGACCGGCGCTTCAAGGAGCGCTGCAATCTCGAGCTGGTGGAGCTCGAATGCCTGGCCGAGGCGGACGAGGAGGAGGTCAAGACGCTGATCGCCGAGCATGCCCAGCGGACGGGCTCGCTCGTCGCGCGCAACGTGCTGGCCTCCTGGGAGCGCCGCCGCGGCGCCTTCGTCAAGGTGATGCCGCGTGACTACAAGCGGGTGCTGGAGGAGCGCGCGCAGTCCGAGCAGGCAGAGCCCGAGGAAGAAACCGAGCCCGTCGGCGCCTAGCCCGCCGGATAGCTACCCTCCCGCGTCCCATGGGTGAGCTCGGAGCATTTCTCAAGATCCACCGTGTCGGCTTTGACAAGCGCGATCCGCGCTCCCGTGTCGGCGACTACGACCAGTACTTCTCGCTGCAGCCCGAGGCCGAGCTCCAGCGCCAGGGCGCGCGCTGCATGGACTGCGGTGTCCCGTTCTGCCACGAGGGCTGCCCGCTGGGCAACCTGATCCCCGACTGGAACGACCTTGTCTACCGCGACAAGTGGCGCGACGCCATCGACCAGCTGCACGCCACCAACAACTTCCCGGAGTTCACCGGGCTGATCTGCCCGGCGCCGTGCGAGTCGGCGTGCGTGCTCGCGATCAACGATGACGCGGTGACGATCGAGCAGATCGAGCTGGCGATCGTGACCCGCGCCTTCGAGGAAGGGTGGATTGTGGCCACGCCCCCGGACCGGCGCTCGGGTCGCACCGTGGCCGTGGTCGGCTCTGGACCGGCCGGGCTGGCGGTGGCCGCCGAGCTCAACCAGTGCGGTCACGCGGTCACCGTGTTCGAGCGCGACGAGGGACCCGGCGGCCTGCTCCGGTTCGGCGTCCCCGACGCCAAGCTCGAGAAGTGGATCATTGACCGCCGCGTCGCGGTGCTCGAGGAGGAGGGGATCGAGTTCGTCTACGACACCGACGTCGGCGTCGACATCACTGCCGACGAGCTTCAGGAGCGCTTCGACGCGGTCGTGCTCTCGATGGGATCCCGCGTTTCCCGGGACCTCTCGGTGCCCGGCCGTGAGCTCCGTGGCATCCATCCCGCCATGGCCTACCTGTACCAGCGCAATCGCTGGGTCGCCGCCCAGCAGGGCCGGCCCTCGCGGGCGCCTGAGCCCGGGACGGAGATCTCGGCTGCCGGCAAGAAGGTGATCGTGATCGGCGGTGGCGACACCGGCATGGACTGCATCTCAAACTCACACCGCGAGCATGCCCAGAGCGTCGTCATGCTCGATGTCTACGCCGCGCTGCCCGACGGCGAGGACCCGCGAGCGCCGTGGCCACTTCCCTCCAAGCGCACGCCCACCACCTACGCGCTAGATGAAGGGGGCAAGCGGCGCTGGGGGACCGAGGTCACCGGCTTCGGGGGCATGGACGGGTCGGTCAGCCACGTCTACGCCCGCCAGGTCACGGGCAGCACGTCGCGCGATCTCACGCCGGTGCCCGGCAGCGAGTTCGTGCTCGAGGCCGATCTCGTCCTGATCGCCATCGGCTTCGAGCACCCCGAGCACGAGGGCGTTGTCTCCCAGCTCGGGATCGAGCTCGATCCGCGCGGAAATCTCCGCACCCGGCGCACCTATCGCACGTCGGTTGGACGCGTCTACGCCTGCGGCGACGCCCGCATCGGCCAGTCCCTGGTGGTCACTGCGATCGCCGAGGGTCGCCGGTGCGCGCGCATCGTCAACGCCGATCTGGGCGGCAGCCCGATGGACGCCGACCGGGAACGGCTGGCCGTAGGCGCGTGGTCAGGCGAGGCCGACCGGACTCTGCGTCACGAAGCCGAGGCTGCGGGAACGGTGCGCCCGGGCGAGGAGTTCTTCACGGGTCCGGCTACGCGCGAGCGCTGATCGCAAATTACGAGCAAATGGAGGGCGGAAATTCCGCCCGAAACGCCCTCGAAGGTGCTACCTTTTAGCGCGTGCGGTAACCAGGGGTGCCGTTTGATGCACTCATCTGGGGGCAGCTAAGGTTTACAGAAGGCTTGGGACGGGGAAACTCGCCCCTGTCGGTCAGGGAACTGCGCCCCCACTTCCCTGGCTCTCCGGGGGGCCCAGAAGGATCTGGGCCCCCCGGTCCTTTTTGTGGACCTCCACGACTGCGCTGTGTGCGACCGTGTGGGCATGGTCTTATCCGCCACGGCGGTCGCCGTGACCCACCACCATGGGAGCTCAATCGGCGGCACGATCTCGAGCCTGCTCGATTCCGCTGGCCAGTTCTTTTCGCAGCTGGCCGGTCTGAGCTGGCCGGCGTTGCTGCTCGGAATGGCCCTCTACGCGCTGTACCTGCTGTTGCGCTCACGCGCCCTTTTGAACGCCATCCGTGCCGCCTACCCGGGCACGACCGTGCGCTGGCGCGACGTCTGGGGCGGCTACATGGTCGGCTACGCGATCAACAACGTGTTCCCGCTGGGCGGAGGCAACCTCGCGCAGTTGTTCCTGACGCGGACCGCGATCTCCTCCGCCAGCTATCCCACCGTGGCGAGCGCGCTGGCCACGGGCACCATTTTCGACTGGTTCGCGGGGCTCCTCGTGATGGCCTTCGCCTTTACCCAGGGCGTGTTTCCCAAGCCGCCGGACTTCTCAAAGCTTCCGGCGTTCGATATCAGCTTCTTTGCCTCGAACATGCGCTTTACGCTGTTCTTCTTGACGGTGCTGGGGCTCGTCTTCCTGGTCGGCTTCGCCCTGCTGTCAGCGAAGGTCAGGGCGTTCTGGCAGCGGATCAGGCAGGGGCTGGCGATCCTGCGCAACCGCGACCGCTACCTCCGTGAGATGGCGAGCTGGCAGTTCGCGAGCTGGATCGCCCGCTTCGCCGCCTACTGGGCGCTGCTCGACGCCTTCCACATCGGCGGGTCGGTGCGCAACGCCTTGCTCGTGCTCGCCGTGCAGGTCGTGGCTTCTGTGTTCCCCTTCACTCCGGGGGGCGCCGGGGTTCAGCAGGCGCTCCTGCTGACGATCTTCGCCAACAATCCCGAGATCGCCGCCTTCTCCGTCGGCCAGCAGATCGCCACCGCCGTCCTCACGTCGGTGCTCGGGTTCGCGGCGTTGGTCCTGATCTTCCGCTTCAAGAGCTTCCGCGAGGTCATCTCACGCGGGCGCGAGCATCGCCGCCGGGAGACGGCGGCTGCCCCGTGGCCGCTTACTTGACCGCTGCCTTGAAGTGAAATGGGCCGTGGGGACAGCCGTGGCCGCCGGCGTCAAGCTCACCACTCGCCGCCTTGCGTGAGAAGCGCATGCTGATGCGAAGATCGCTTTCCGAGACCCGGGCGCGTCCACTGGCAGCGATGAACACATCGGCGCGGCCGTGGACTCCGTTGCAGGCGGCCAGCAACTGCGGCAGGACCAGCCCCGTGGCGAGCCGGCCCCCCACCTGGACCGAGAACGTGCTGGTCTCGCCGTCGCGGAACTTCAGCCTCCACGCGCCATCGTCGACCGTGGACCGCCTCACCGGGCGCATGTGCCAGACCTGGGTGCCGCTGCAGGACCCGTTGCGATAGGTGCCCGAAAGCATCGCCGCGCTCGCCCGCTTGAAGGCACCGTTGAAACCGAAGCGCGAGAGGCCGAGCGATCCGTAGCGCGCGATTTCGGACGGAATCCGGCCGGTGACAAGCGTCTCTCGATATGGCGAGTTCGATGCCGGGCAGTTCTCCGGGCGCAACGCGACCAGTTGGGTGATGCCGTACTTGGGAACCCCGGGATGATCGGGCAGGGAGGGGTCATAGCGCAGCTCGAAGCTCGCTGAAAGCCCGTTCTCGGTGCCCTCCCAGTTACCCAGCACCGGGATGAACGGCTTGCCCCGGCGGGGTTTTATCGGAGGCTTCGGGGTCACGACGCCCGCGACCGGAGTGGTCGCCAAGGCCGACGGCCAGGCAATTACGGCGCTGGCCACGAAGGCCGCCATCGCCGTGAGCGCGATCGGTGCGGTCAAGCTCGCAATCAGCCGGCGAAGAGACCCCCAGCCGCCAGCGTTCGATCCTGAATCTCGCATCGCACCACCCTTCCTGTCGTTGTCTCAGTCCGCTGCCATGCGGACGATGCTCCCAAAAGCGGCTCAATCCTACTGGCGCGTGCTTCCTATAGTTCGCGGGAGCCCAGCGCTATTTCGATGCCATCCTTCTGTCGCCACAACCGGCTGCTCCAAAATTGCCCGATCTGTACCCGTGAGCAGCAGGTGGAGCTCCGCCCGGTCGTCTCGCCCGGCGGCCAGCGAGCCCCCTCGGCGGGGCCCTCAAGCTCGTCCACCTCGTCGCGCGCTGGGACGGCCACGACCCGCACCGGCGCGCGCGCGACCAACCGCCTGACCGTGCGAAAGCTGGCCCGTGGCGCCGAGGACGGCTACCGCTCACCGCTGGTTCCCGGCCTGCGATCCGGTGACGATGCTCGGAGGCTCGCCGAGGAGCTGGCGTTCGCGGCCACGCGTCTGGCCACGCTCGCATCCGATCCTCCCGGCCTCTATGCCGAGGTGGCCGACGCCGCGCGCCCGCTCGAGGAGAGAACCTGGCTGGCGTTGCTGATAGCTTATCTGGGACCGCTGGACGGCGAGGATCCCTTCGCCGCCATCAGCGAGGCTCGGACAACCTGGGAGTCCGGCGAGCTGCCCGAGCTCGGCGGTGTCATCACCGGGCCGCGGACGGCCTACGTGCCCTCACGCGGGCAGCGCACGCTCGAGGCCTACCGCGCCTGGGCAGGACGCGCCGGGTCTCAGGCCGCCGCCTTCAATGGCGAGGCTGCATGGACGCCCGAGCGGCGCTTTGATCGCGTCTACGAGCGGCTCGCCCTCCCCGGCTTTGAGCGCGCCGCCCGGTTTGACCTGCTGACGACCCTGGGTCGTCTGGGGGTCTATGAGCTGGGCGCGCAGTCGCTGCATTTCGGCGGCAGCGATGAGGTCACGCTGGCCGCAAAGCGCGTGCTCGGGATCGGCGACTCGCTGCTGCTCGAGCGCCGAGCCGCCGATCTGGCAGCGGCCTGCGAGCTGCCGATCGCCGCCCTGGATCTCGGCCTCTACAACTGGGAGCGGGGGAGTCGGACGACCGCCGGAATGGGGGCTGCCGACGAGCCCGATGAGGCGCTGCTCGCCGCGGCCCGCGGCGGACTCGGCGTGTAGCCGCTCCTCTTACCTCCTGCTCACCGGCTTGGCCTACGCTTAGCGCTGCAATGTTTGCCCTGTTTCTCCTGATCCTGTGGGGCGTCGCCGAGCTCTTTGTCGCGATCAAGGTCGCCGATGCGATTGGGCTGCTCGCCACCATCCTGCTTCTGATCGCGAGCTGGCCGGTTGGATTCTGGCTCGTTCGGGCTGAGGGGCGCGTGGCGCTCAGGCGCTTGGCCGCGACCGTCCAGGCGGGCCGTGCCCCGGGCCGCGAGGTCGTCGACGGCGCCCTGATCCTCCTCGGGGGATTCCTGCTGATCGTGCCGGGATTCATCTCCGACGTCGTCGGCCTGCTTCTGTTGCTGGCGCCCACCCGCGCCCTGGCTCGCAAGGGGGTCGTTCGGAACTTTCGCAACCGCTTCGTCGTGCAGGCGACGACCCGCTTCGCCCGGCGCTCCCCCTCCGGCTACGACGTCGACTCGACCGCCTCCGACATAGATCAGACC
>JBAPXO010000197.1:0-2412 GCA_049284255.1 Solirubrobacteraceae bacterium
CAGAATCACGAACGTCAGCGCCGCCGAGCCGCCGGCCAGGCGCCAGCGGATCGGGACCGACCTATACGCGGAGTACGTAGCCCGCGCCGCGGATCGTATGTAGGAGCCGAGGCTCGCCACCGGCTTCCAGCTTTCTCCTGAGATTGGAAACGAACACCTCGATCGTGTTCGTCATCGAAAACGGATCGTAGCTCCAGACCTCGTCGAGCAGGCGCTGGCGCGAGATCACGATCCGCTCGTTGCGCATCAGGTATTCGAGCAGTTCGAACTCCCGCTGGGTGAGGTCGACCCGGCGCTCGCCGCGCTGCACCTCGTGGGTGTCCGGGTTGAGCTTGAGATCACCGACGGCCAGATTGGCCTGGCCGCGGGGCGGACGGCGCCGCAGGAGCGCGCGCAGGCGGGCCAGCAGCTCCTGGCGCTCGAACGGCTTCACCAGGTAGTCGTCGGCGCCGGCATCCAGTCCCTCGACGCGTGATTCGACGGCGTCGCGCGCGGTGAGCACGAGGATCGGGACGTCGTCCTCTGAGTGCCGTAGTCGCTTGGCGACCTCGATTCCGTCCATCCCGGGGAGCCCGAGGTCGAGGATGACGAGATCGGGCAGGAAGCCATGCGCGTGGTCGAGCGCCTGCAGGCCGTCGTCGGCGACGCGCACCTCGTATCCCTCCATGCGCAGCGAGCGCTGGAGAACCTGCGCGATGGCGTCGTCGTCCTCGACGACCAGGACTCGTGGCGGGCGTTCGAAATCGGCCATCTTGAGAGGAAATGGTAAGCCCGGACGCGGTCCGGCGCGAAACTCTTACCCGCTCCTTCGTCGCCGGCAGGAACCGCCCCGCGCCCGTCGAAGCGAGTCCCTCGGACATGGCAAGCCGCCCCCAGACCCGTCGCAAACCCAAGACCACGCGTCGCAAGCCGCCGCCCCGGCGCGCTCGCCGCTCGCTGCTGGCGAGCCGCCCGGCGCTGCCGTCGATGGCCCTGGAGCCCCATCACATCGACATCCTCGCCCTGGCGCTGATCGCCATCGGCGCCTTCCTCGGCGGGGTCGCCTATCTGCACTGGGCGGGCGGCACCCTGGGGCGCGGAGCGATTACCGCCGCCCGGTTTGCGTTCGGGGAACTTGGCTACGCCATACCGGCGGTCCTGATCGCCGCCGGCGCGCTGATCCTGATGCGCGAGTTGCGGCCCCCGGCTCGCCCGCTGCGCACCGGCCTGATTTGTCTGACAGCGGCGCTCACGCTCGCCCTCGCCGCGGGTACGCTCGGTCTCGGGCCGGGCGCCGCCCCAGCGACCCACTTCTGGAACCCGGCGGCCTTCGAGTCCCGTGGCGGGATCGTCGGCCAGGCCGAATTCTGGGTGAGCTCGCACCTGTTCTCGACGGTCGGGGCAGACATCCTGGCGGTGTTCCTGCTGATCGCCGGACTGATCCTCGTGTCCGGCGCCACGCTGGCCGGAATCGTCCGGGCCACGGGCGAGGGGATGGCGGGGACCAGCCGGGCGCTGCGCCGTTCCAGCGAGGAGCTGCGCGCCCGATCGACGATCGCCCGCCGGCCCGCGACCGCGGCCGCCCAAGCCGGTTTGCAGGAGGCGGGGGGGTATGACCCCGAGCCGCTGCTCCCGCCTGAACCGGACACCGCCGAGCTGATCGTCCGCGCCACCCACGTCGAGGCGCCCCCAATCGTGGGCGACGTCGTCGACGAGGAGCCGGCGGAGCTCGGCTCAAGACTCGAAGCGCCCGACGCCCCAGCCGAGTCCGATGACGATCCCGGCGGGGACGCAGTCGTGAGCGAGCGCCCGCGTGCCCGTCGCGATGTGGATCCCGAGGACCTGACGCCCCAGGGGCGCTACCGCGCCGCGGTCACCGATGACCCGGACTTCGAGTGGCGGGTGCCCAGCACCCGTTCTTTGACGCGCTCGACCGGGGAGGCGGCCAAACCCGACACCGCCGGCCAGGAACAGGTGGCGCGCGCGCTCGTCGAGACGCTGGGACATTTCGGGATCGAGGCCAAGGTCATCGGCCGCGTCACCGGCCCCCACATCACGCGGTATGAGATCCGCCTCGCACCCGGGATCAAGGTCTCGAAGGTCGCCCAGCTCAAGGACGACCTGGCCTACGCGCTGGCGGCCACCGACATCCGGATCCTCGCGCCGATCCCCGGCAAGCAGGCCGTGGGCGTCGAGGTGCCCAACGCCCGCCGCCGAATCGTGCACCTCGGGGACGTATTCCAGGATCCGCCTGCAGATTGGTCGCCGCTCACAGTGTGGCTGGGCAAGGACATCGCCGGGCACGCCATCGGGGCCGACCTCGCCAAGATGCCGCACCTGCTCGTCGCCGGGACCACGGGCGCCGGTAAATCCGCGTGCGTCAACGCCATGCTCTCGAGCGTCCTGCTGCGCGCCACACCGCATGAGGTGAGG
>JBAPXO010000198.1:0-2800 GCA_049284255.1 Solirubrobacteraceae bacterium
CCCGAGGGCGCCGACACCGTGGCCGAGCTCGAGGCCGACCGCGACGCCAAGTACCGGGAGATCCGCGACGCCGAGCTCGATTTGAGGACCGGAAAGCTCTCCGAGGACGACTACGAGGCGATCGACGGGACGCTGCGCTCGGAAGCGATTGAGATCCTCCACCGCCTGGATCGCGCCGAGGAAACGGACGCGGGGGCGCGCTGACCTACTACCATCACCCGGCATGGTGGCAATTCTTGACGTCGTGCAGATCATTATCTGCGTGGGGCTGATCTTCCTGATCCTCATGCACTCCGGCAAGGACGCGGGCCTGTCCGGCGCGTTCGGCGTCGGCACCGGCACCGGCCCGCTTGGCGGCGGCTCGCTGGTCGAGCAGAACCTCAACCGCTGGACGGTCCTCTTCGCGGTGCTGTTCGTGGTCAACACGATCGTGTTGATCAAGATCTCCTGACGTCGTAGGACCGCCGGGCGAACGGCCGCGCTGCCGCTAGGACTCGCCGTCGCCGCCCAGGCGGTCGACGAGCCTCAGCAGATCAAGCGGACTGAAGGGCTTGGTCAAGAACAGATCGGCACCCGCAGCCTCAGCCTGGCTCTCGATCCGGTCACCGTGGGCCGCGGTGAGGATCACTATCGTGGCCTGACTGGTGGCCGGGTTGGCCCGCATCCTGCGACAGGCATCGATCCCGTCAAGGCGGGGCATGTCGACGTCGAGGAAGATGATCGTGGGCCGCTCGCGCTCGGCGACCTCGAGGGCCTCGATGCCGTCCGCGGCTTCGTACAGGTCAAACCGAGAGACGTCTTCCAAGGTCGTGGCGACGAGCTTGCGGATGAACGGGTCGTCGTCGACGACGAGGACACCCCGCGTCACCTGACCTCCCGGCCGATCCGCTCGATCGTGGCGTCGTCGATCGAGCTGAAGGCCTGGACCACGCTGGGATCGAATTGGGTGCCCGCGCCGTCGACGATCATCGCGCGCGCCTCGGGCAACGCCAGCCCCGGGCGGTAGGGGCGATCGGTGATCAGCGCATCGAGGACGTCGGCGACGGCGAATACCCGGGCCGCGATCGGGATCTCCTCGCCAGCCAGTCCGTCGGGATAACCCGTTCCGTCCCAGCGCTCGTGGTGGGAGCGCACGACCTTGGCGGCGTCGCTCAGGAACTCGATGCCGCCCACGATCTCGGCGCCGACCACGGGGTGGCGGGCCATCAGCGCTCGCTCCTCGGCGGTCAAGGGACCCGGCTTGTACAGAATCGCGTCCGGGACCGCGACCTTGCCGACGTCATGCAGAAGGAAGCCGAACTCCATCTCGGGGGCGTCGGGTCGGGGAAGCCCAAGCGCCCGAGCGATCTCGATCCCATAGGCCGCGACTCGCTCGGCATGCTTGCCGGTGTAGGCGTCGCGGGCTTCGACGGCGTTGGAGAGCGCGCGCACCGTGGCCTTATATGACCGCGTCAGCTGCTGGGTGCGCTCGCGCTCCTGCTTGAAGGTCTCACGCAGGTCGGCGGCGTAGCGCTCGAGCTGAAGGGCGTTGCGGGACGCCTCGCGCTCGCGTCGCGCCAGCGCGGCACGCAGCCGGGCGATCTCGTTCTGGAGCTCAGCCTCGGTCTGGAGTTCCATCGGTCACCGGTTCGGATAGCTGGCGATCTCCGCGCAATGCGGTTAGCAGAGCTTGAGCGGCTTCCTGCACCGGCACGACCTCCATCCCGAGCTTGACGATACCCGAGGGCGTGGGGGACTCTGAATTGGAGAATAGGATGACCGCCCGTCGGAGCCGTCGACCGCGGAGATTCAGGGCCTGCAGTGCGGCTTGAGGGTTGCGGATGCCGACGTCGATCAGCGCAACCTCGAAGCGCCGCTCCCGGCAGACACGAGCCGCGGCAGCGCCGGTCGTCTCCCACTGGTGTTCGATGCCCAGCTCGTCGAGCGCCGGTTCGAGCTCAGGCTGCAGCTCTTCGCGCCCGACGATCAACACCCGCGAGCGTCCTGCCCGGACCGCCGCCACGAGCACTCCGAGGAGCTCTTCGGAGTCGATCGGCTTGGTGACGACCCACTCGCCGGCAAGCTCGCTGCGATCCGATAGGACCGACACGAAGACGATCGGAAGCCTCCGCAGCTCGGGGTCGGCGCGGATCTGGCGCAGCACCTCGAACCCATCCATCCCGGGCATCAGGATGTCGAGGGTGAGGGCATCGAAGTGCTCGCTGCGCAGGAGCTCGAGTGCCCGCGCGCCGTCGTTGGCGATCCTCGTCTCGACCTCGACTCTCGCGAGCTGCCCGGCGATGAGGTCGGCGACGTCGGCCTCGTCGTCGACGACTAGGACCCTGCGGCCGCGGATCACGTCGAGGGCGTGGCCGGCCTGGGCCGGGGCGACCGCGGCCGGGATCAGGACATGGAACGTGGTTCCGCGGCCGGGCTCGGACTCGATCTCGACCCTCCCGTGGTGCAGCTCGACCAGCGAGGAGACGATCGAGAGACCAAGACCCGTGCCAGGCGCCGCCGCGCTGCCGCTCGGTGCGCGGTAGAAGCGATCGAACACGTGGTCGATCTCCTCGGGCGTCATACCCACGCCCGAGTCTGCGACGACGACCCGGACCCAGGCGCGGTCGGCTTCGACGCCAACGTGGATGCGCCCATCCTCAGGCGTGTAGAGATGAGCGTTGGTCACCAGGTTGCCGATCACCTGCCGGATGCGCCCGGGATCGGCGAGCGCGAGCGGCAGCGTGGGCGCGACATAGGTGCCCAGACGCTGATGCTTGGCGATGATCCGCGGACCGACCAGGTCGGCGACCTCTCGGACGGC
>JBAPXO010000199.1:0-1684 GCA_049284255.1 Solirubrobacteraceae bacterium
TGCTGGCCATGCAGCCGCCCCTGCGCCCCGGCGCCCCCGACGCCATCCCCCAGGATGTCGCCGCCCGGCGTGTCACCAACCCATCTCAACGCCGACGCCCGCGGGGTCGATAGCGGCCGAGCGAAGCATGGCCGGTCTGAACGCTGCTCTTGGTCGAGAGCGGAAGTCTCGCGCTGCCGCCCAGCTACGCGCAAGACTTCTGCGTGTGTGATTGCGGCAGTGAGCAGTGCCCGTCGATGGCGACTGCTGTGCGCGTCTAGTGGGGTATGGGGAGCCATTAGCAGCGGTGCAGCTCGCCGCGGCTTGCCACGCCAGCGTCGAGGCCTTTCGCGACCGAAGCGCGCTCAGGCAGTCTGGCTCTCGGTTCGTTCGGGTTCTTGGGGCGCGCCGCAACCAACATCGTTCGATGCGGGTGACGCAGGCGCGGGTCAGGTCTGAGAAAATGGATGTGATGAATAGCGCCGGCAAACTCTTCGTGAGTGACGCGAGCGTCGTGCTCTTGGAGCTCAATGCCGCGCGCCGTCGGCTGGTGGCGAGGCTGACCGGCCTCGCCGACCTCTCCGGCGGAGAATCCGTCCTTCTCACGCTGCTCGCTCTCGGCGCAGTGGCGAAGATGTTCGAGGACGCCAATCCGGTTCACATCGTCAGGCCACCGGGCGGGGATCTGGTGATCGGCGGCTCGGTGTTGAGCGAGCTCACGCACGGCGTCGCGGGCGCCACGTCGCGCACGGTGCCCGGCTTCACCGCGCTGGCGGCGTTCGCGCTGATTTGGAGATACCACCCCCTGGCTCGGGGGTCATGGATCGCGACGCGCGGCACCGCCCACGTCATGGAGACGACGGAACGCAAACTCCGGGCCTACTACAAGCGGCTGTCCGAGCTTCAGCTCGGCTCGTCCTAGGCTCGGTCGTCCTCGAGCACCGATCTCCCCGGCTGACGGATCACATAGGGGTGGGGTGTTGTCGATAGACGGTCCATGTCCGGAGCATCTGGCTGACCGCTGACGCGTTGGGCGAGCCCTCAGCCCGACGAGAACCGGGACGGCGATCGCCAGCCACGCGAGGGCGATCGTCCAGGCAAAGGCCTGGGTCAGCGTGGAGCACGGTCGACCCGGCGAGCTACGAACCCCGCTGAATAGCCGACGAGGCGGAAGATCGTCACCGCGAGCACCGGCGCCAGGGTGCCCGCCAGCAGCGAGTTTGCGTGTCGGATCCGCTCGCGAACCCGAGGCCGACGATCAGAAGATGACCACGGTGAGCAGCTCCCGGACCGGATTGACGAAGCTGCCGATCATGCCCGGCTGGGCGCCGAGGACCATGAACGCGTTGAGGGGACACGCCCGGTAGCAGGTCCCCCAGGGGGAAGGCGTCGGGCAGTTCCTGACGAGCAGCGCGGTCGGCACGTAAAGCACCGCCACCAGCGAGCTTGCGCTCGCCTTCATCACGCGGTCAAACCGGGTGCGCAGCCGGCCATTCGGGAACGCAAGCAGCATGTACACGAGCGCCGAGTCGGTCAGCCAGGCCGCGACCCGTCCGACGCTGTACAGCAATGCTGAGGCCGACGTCGCGAGCGAGGCCACGAACCACAGTGCGCTCACCGCGATCAGCACCCGGCCGAAGCGGGCGTGGGCCAGCCGCTGACAGGCATAGACCGCCACGAGGAGAGGGATCCCGACGATGCGGCG
>JBAPXO010000200.1:0-3453 GCA_049284255.1 Solirubrobacteraceae bacterium
CCAGGTACTCGAGCGTGAGCGCGAAGTTCAGGATGTCCAGATCCGAGCTTGCGGCAAAGGCGTTGGTGACGAAGGGAGCCACCGCGCCGGCGCCGTAGACGGCTCCGGCGGCGAGCGTGCCGCGCAGGATGAAGCTCGCGCGGCTGATGCCGTGAACCTCCACGGCCTCGAGCTCGGGTGATGCGAGGTCAGTACTTGTCATGGTTTCTTGGTTCCTCTCTGAAAGGGTCGATCGGACTAGGCGATGAACGGCTTGACGGCGGCCAGGACCTGGCTCATGCTCGCCGGCTTGGCGAACGCCCCGTCCGGGGTCGGGTCCTTCTTGAGCACCAGGTTGATCGTGGCCGCGTGCCGGGCCTCGATGGTGTGAATCGCCAGTGCCGCGGCCAGAATCTCCTTGCTCTGGATGTTCCCGGCCTGACCGAGGTAGGCGGCGGCCCCGAGGTTCTCGACCGTGCTCGCGAGCATGGTGACCTGCGAGGCGCTGTGGATCGGGAACTTGCCCATCGGCTTGGCCGCGGGCTTACCGAGGCTCATCGCCACCTTGTGGAGCGCGATCACGTGCTGATCCTCTTCGGCGCCGAAGGACTTGATCACCGACAGGTTCTTACCGTGGAACAGACCGCTCTTGATCACCTTGGCGTAGAACTGCGACTCCAGGTACTCGAGCGTCAGCGCGTAGTTGACGATCGCCAGATCACCGGTGGAGGCACTCGCGGAAGCGCTGCTCGCGCTCGAGCTCGTACCCGAGCCCTTGCTCGCCGCACTCGCGGTTCCCGAAGACGAGCTCGAGGAGCTCGAGGAGCTCCCGCAGGCGGCGATGAACGCCGCCAGAGAGGTCGCGGCCGCGCCGGCTCCCATCCGCTTACCAGCCATTTTCAGAAAGCGCTTGCGCTCGACATCGTCACGTGCGAGCTGCTCCACGGCGCCGGCGGTCTGGCCTTCGCGCGTGGTCTTGGTCGTCTCGGTCATCCGAGTCTCCTTGCAATGGTCCGAGTCGATCTAGACGTTGCCCGGATAGCCACTTCTACGAAGCGGGCGGCTTGCTGGATCAGTCCGATTGTTGGTGCGGCGGCCAGTTGCGCGTTCGCGTGGGGTCCCCGCGACGTTGGTGCGGCGCGGGGCCTGCTCGGCTCCTGGCTCGCTTTGTTGTCGCGCGCCCGCGCCGGTTTCCGCGCTTTGTCCGGCGCCCGTTTCCGCGCTTTGTCCGGCGCCCGTGGCCGCCGTCCGCCGGCCCCGCATCCGCCTCGCCCGGCCTAGAGCGCTGGATCTGACCACACCTCGGGCTGGCGCGCGGGGTGTGGGGCGGTAGAACCGATTACGGCTCGCCGTTTCCCACACCCCTCAAAAGCGAGCGAGGTGTGGTCAAAACTGTGGCTTTGGTGAGGAGAACCGCGCTCCGAGGACGGCTTCTGGAGGACCGGGCCTCTGGGAGGACCGGGCTCTGGAGGACCGGGCTGCCTGAGGACCGGCTTCCAGTCCTCAGAGCTCAGCGGCGGGCGCGACCTCGACCGCCTGGAGCTCGAGCAGCTCACCCGGAGGATCGCCCGCCAGCAGCCATCCCTCGGCGACCGGTGTCACCAGTCCCCGATCCGCGAGCTGGGTGAGCGCGCTGGTCACGGTCGGCCGGCGCGCGGCCACGAGATCGGCGAGTACGGTGTGGGTGAGTCCGAGAGGCAGGATCACCCCATCGCTGCGCACGCGTCCCCACCGGTCGGCGAGGTGCCAGAGGAGCATGTGCAGGCGGACGTTGACGCGCGCCTGGTGAACGATCGCCATGTTGACCGCCAGGTTGCGAGCGCGCTCGAGCGCGCGGCCGACCAGGCGGCCGGTGAGCTCTGGGTAGACGGCGAAGCGACGGGCTGCGTCGTCGTCGAGCAGCGCCAACCGGGTCGGAACGAGCACTCGCCAGCCCGTGGTTACCGTCAGGGTGGGGAGTGCGTCTTCGCCCTGCCAGGGTCGTAGCAAGTCCCCTTCGCCGAGCACCTCGGAACCCGAGCGCCCGTCGATCCCGACGTGACGGATCAGCAGTCCCTCGAGGACGAGCAGCCCGATGCCCTGCTCCAGCCTCCCCCCGGCACGGGGGTTCCAGCGGCCGCGGGGTAGCCGGACGGTCCGGGCCACGCACTCCGCGATCGCGCGCGGGCGGCGCTCGGGATCGATCGTCGCAGCGAGGTCAGGATCCTCGCGCAGCACCTGGCACAGCGCCGTCGCCGGAAGGGAGTTAGGCATTGGGTTCTCATTATCGGCGCCGGCCTCGCTCCTCAAACCAGTCAGGGGGCTGACCGGGGCACGTCGGGACGGCCGAACGCGGGCAGGTCCGAACCTAGGGTCGAATCATGGACAGTGGTGGACATCCCTCCGTAGATAGCCCGCAGCGGCGCTTTCAGCGCTCCGTGCGCTCGGGGGGTGCCGGGCTCATGGCCCTCGCGGTGGCAACCGGGGCGGGCGCGGGCCTCGGCGCGGTCGCCTTCCGCTACCTGATCCGCGGCTTCACCGAGCTCTTCACCGGCTACAAGGACTACAGCGCTCTCGGTCACGCCATCAACCCGCACGTCCCCGGGCTGGGAATCTGGTTCGTCGTCCTGGCGCCGGTGGTCGGTGGGTTGATCTACGGGCCGCTGGTCAGCCGCTTCGCCCCCGAGGCCCGCGGTCACGGGGTGCCCGAGGTGATGCTGGCGGTCAACCGCGCCGGGGGACGGATGCGTCCGCAGGTGCCAATCGTCAAGTCGTTGGCTTCGGCGTTGTGCATCGGTTCCGGAGGATCTGTGGGGCGCGAGGGACCGATCGTGCAGATCGGGTCGGCACTCGGCTCGGTGCTCGGCCAGTGGGTGCGGGTCCCCGAGGCCCAATTGCGGCTGCTTGTCGCCTGCGGCGCCGCGGGTGGGATCTCGGCCACCTTCAACGCCCCAATCGCGGGGGTGTTCTTTGCGCTGGAGCTGATCCTGCGCAACTTCGAGACCCAATCGTTCGGGCTGGTCGTGCTCAGCTCGGTGACCGCGGACGCGATCGGGCGGGCGGCCTTCGGCCACGCCCCGTTTCTACCGATGCCGCCCTTCACGTTCAGTTCCCCGCCCGAGCTCATCCTCTATGCCCTGCTCGGGGTGCTGGCCGTGATCGCCGGGCTGACATTCATCCGCGTCCTCTACCGCGGCGAGGACATCGCCGACCGCATCTGGCGCGGCCCGGAGTGGTTGCGGCCGGCCGTCGGCGGCGTGCTGCTCGGGCTGCTGTTGCTGGCGGTGCCCGAGATGTACGGCGTCGGCTACCCGGTCCTGATCAAGGGCGTCTCGGGCCAGTACGTCCTCCTCGCCCTGGTGGGGCTGATGGCGGCCAAGATCCTGGCCACCAGCCTGACGATGTGGATCGGCGGCTCGGGTGGGGTGTTCGCGCCCTCACTGTTCATCGGCGCGATGCTCGGCACCGCCTACGGCGACATCGTTCACTCGCTGC
>JBAPXO010000201.1:0-4738 GCA_049284255.1 Solirubrobacteraceae bacterium
ACGCCCTGGCGCAGATCGCCCTTGACGCGGCTCTGCTCCTCGGCACCGACCAGCGCGAGCGCCTACGCGTCTGCGCGTCGGATACGTGCAGCGCCCGCTTCTACGATGCCTCCCGCGCCGCCAGCCGGCGCTGGTGCTCGATGACTGGCTGCGGCAACACCGCCAAGGCCAGACGCCACCGGGCACGCAACCTCGATCACACGCCCTCCCGGACTACTCCCACATCCCGGTAGTACCGACGGCCCTCAAGCAGCCGATCTCCCGACCACCCTCAGCGCCTGCCCCCTTGTCGCCGACAGGGGTCTGAGCCAGAGGCTTCTGCTTCGGCCCTCCGCCGATCAGGAGGAGCAGCCTCGCGGAGACCCGGCGAGCCTGACACGGCTCAGGCTTCGTTAAGCGGCAGTGACCTCCTGGATGTCGGACAATCACTTCTCGCGTGAGGCGGTGATCAGCCCACAGCGTCGTCGACGTCAGGCCGCTCAGGCGGCCAACTGCCGAAGTGGCGCCTCGTGCGGTTGAGCCAGCCCTCGACTGTCTGGCGCCCGAGCTCCGTGACCGCGACTGGTAGTTCGCCTGCGATCACATCCTCGTCGCTGTTCTCGGCGAACTCGTATTCGATTTCGTCGACGTCGTGTGTATCCGAGGAACGGCGGCCGAGGCTCGCGCGTTCCAGACTACCGACGATCTCTTCGACGCCCCACCGCTCCAAGCGAAGGGCGCGGGTGAGCCAATCGAGGCCGGTTCGGTGCGGTGGATCAGCGGCGAGCGAATCCTGCAGCGCAAGAGACACCAGGACCTGCATCTCAAGCGGCTTCAACGGCTGCTCGTCGATGACGTCAGCCGTGGTGAACACGACTCGGCTGAGCGCCGCTGCTCCGAGTGACGCGAGTGCTATGGCACGATCGCGCCAGCCAAACTCATCATGGGTCGACATGCTGGGAGCCTAACCACGCCGTCATCGAGAGTGTCGCGCGATCGAGGACCCGCAGTGTCCCGCGCGGTCGCAGGACTTCCGGTTCGTCGCCAACTGGGCGGTAAGCGACCGGCTCCCGCTTGGCGCGGTCGGCGGCTCGAAGGAGAAGCCGGCCGGATTGGTGGATCCAGCCTCAGTGCAGCGCGCCGGCGGGGACGGCGTCGAGCAGGCCGACGGTGCGGGGCGCCCGGTCCTCGTCCAAGATCACGGCCCCGCCGGGCCAGTACGGGTGCGGCGCGGTGGCGTTGTGGACGAGCAGCGGCTCGTAGACCCAGGAGCCGGTGTTGAGGAGGCGGGGCCGGCCCTGCGGTCCTCGCCAGCGCGTGTGGAGATCGGCTGGCAGCGGGCCACGGCGATGCACGTGACCGAAGAGCACCCACTCTGCGTCAACGCCGAGGCGCCCGACGACGTGCGAGAGTGCGGGGAGGCTCGCAAAGCGCATCTGCGTCCCCAGGACACTTGCGGTGAGGCGCGCCATCCCGGGGCGCAGCAGGCGGTGCGGGCCCAGCGGCATCGTCGACGCCCGAATCAGCTCAGCAACGTCCTCTGCCAGCGCCGCGAGCGCGCGCGGCAGCGCCTTGATAACGAGCGCTTCGAGGTGGGTGAGCGACGGCCCTCCGGCCAGCTCGTAATCGATCGGGAGCGCGCCCGGTCGCGGGACGCGTCCGAGGAGACCGCGCGTCACGCCGAACGCCGCCTCAGGCAGCAGGTGGCGATCGAGGTAATGCCCGTGCGTCGCCCACACTCCGGGGGCGAGCCACACGCCCGGGTAGTGCACCCGGACGCGGCTCGGCGCAAGCCACGAGGCGACGTGGGCCAGCTCCGGCGTCGCGTCAAGCGCAACGCGGCTGTCAGGAGCGAGCCCGGCCCCGAGTCGCCGGATCCAGTCGGCGACCAGGACGCGGTCGTGGTTGCCGGGCACGAAGATCACCTCCCGGCCGACCCCGAGCCTCCTGCCGATCATACGGAGGATCGGCTCGGCGACATGCATCGCGCGCTCAACCGGCTTCTCGAGCAGCTCCACGACGTCCCCGAGCAACACGAGCCGCTCGATGCCCTCAAGCGCCTCGAGCAGCCGGTTCAGCGGCTCGGGCTGCGTCAGGACGTCGTGGCGCAGACGCGATCCCAGATGAAGGTCCGAGAGCACGAGTGTCGACACGCCAGCCCACAATAGACACAGGCCGCCACGGCGGCCACGGCAGGATCAGCCCGGATCAAAGCCCTCGCAATCCTCGCGCACAGCGTCAGCTGCGCATCGTCAGACCGGGTCACATACAGACCGAACTGCGCGTGACAGCCGCATCGTCGGGAGGAGCGTCCTGGCCTCGATGAACCGGAGGCGTCGACCGGGTGGTCGAGGCAGACCGATCGACCAGGCCACCTTCCGGTTCCCGCAGCTCGGGACGGACGCTGATATCCCAGCATCATCGCCCCACCGCCCCGACGCGATTCAGACCGTTAGCGCGACGCGAACACCGAACCAGAGTGCCCCTTTGTCGCCGACGGAGCAGTCTGGCACTGGCCGCCCGCATCTCCGTTCCTGTAGCTCAAAGCAGAAGCGCAGCGGGCGCTCGTCGCCCGTGCGGCATGGCCGTGGCCCGTAGAACCGGGCACTGTCCCCACGTACCATGGGGTCATGTCGAACGGCGATGAGGAGCGTGCGGCGCTGGCGAGGCGAGCGTGCGGCGACATCCCGCCACGGTTCTGCTCCGTCGTCGACGTCGACATCAGTGGGGACGCGGCGACGGTCTGGCTGCTGACCAACGACGCGTCTCGGTTTGAGCGGTACCAGGTCGGCTTCAGACGCGAGCGGGGGACCTGGGTTGAGTCGCTGTCGGCCGGCGGCTTTCAGACGGGCACCCCAGACCGCGTCTGCGAACGGGCGCGGCGTATCGAGACCGGTCGTTGACTGGCGCCGACCGAGGCCGCCGCAAGGCGCAGGTTCCTCGCGGAGGCTCGTCGCACAGTGCTGCCTTGTCGCCGACCGAGGTGTCTCAGCCGGACTGCCGCTTCAGGCCGGGGCCGGTCCGAAGCAGGAGTCGTGATGCCGGCCAATGGGGCCAGCGACGTGGCTGGTGGTGCGTGGAAGCGGCAGCATCCCCCCCTTCGAGCCGGGCTGGGCCGCGTCACCAGATTGAGCCGGAACTACGGGGCTAGCCGCTAGCGGTTCTGCGGGGGCACAACGATCGGTAGATCCCGTACCGACGACGGCGAGAATACCGCGAAGTCGCCCGGCGCGAACGCGAAGTCCGGTACCGTGCCCTCGCTCGACGGGCGATAGAACGACACGCTTGGCACCAGGTCCTTTGACGTCGTGACGACGCGGCACCAGTACAGGCCAAATTCGACCCTGACCCTCGGCTCGAACTGGCTAAAGCCGTAGTGACCCGGGGGAACGACCTGGTCGCCGGAGTTGTACCTCTCGGTGTTTGTAAAGACGCCGTCAAAGCTCGCGTTATCGGCCTCGATGACTGATGCCCTGCCCATCGCGTCTTCGCCGCCACGATTCACGAGGTAGATCTCCACGCCCCACTGGACCTTGTTCAGTCGAGCCACCCCGCTCACGTACTCGTACGGAAATAGAAACAAACTTGGTTCTGCCACGGAGAAGACAGTACCCATCCCCGCGGGCCATAGCAACCCCACTTATAAGGTGTAAGCGACCTCATCCCAGTCGCTCCGTCAACGTTCGGGCGCGGCCGTGGCGCTCTGGAGTCCATCTCTTACCGGCGAGGTCGAGCTCGCCGGAAACCCGGCACTTAGCTCGCGTGACTTCTGCAATGTCGCCGTGCGCCGGGACTGTTCCGGCGTTGTGAGGAAAGGGAGGTCCGCATGACGTAGGAACGACAAGTTCACGATGGCCAGCCGGTGTGAGTCCGGTCCGGGGAGACGTCTGGGTCCCTGGTAGCGATGCCCCCGTGCGTGATCGAGAGGTCGGGTGCGAAGCGGGGCGGAGCGATCGCACGGTCTGCAACGTGAGTGAAGCCTGAGTAAGCGTCGTCAAGCGGATCCCGCCTTGGTGGGGTCAAGAGGGTGCCGAGTCGTTGGCGACACGGTGAAGGCCATGGAAGGCGTCCTTGTTCCAGGAGCGGGCGCCGAAGAACCCTCCGGCGTAATGGGCGTTGAACGCGCGAACGGTCATCGTGGGAACCCGGGAGAGCCGTCTCGGCCCCGCGGTCTGCGGGATGGCGGGAAGCGATGCCTGGCCTATAACCGGTGATCCCGGGAAGTGGCTGGGTGGTCGAGCGGCAGTCGGAGCGGGTCGTAGTACTCCGAGGTCGGGAAAGCCGGCCACATGGGGAAGGGCCCGCGCTTCATCGATGCACGAGAAGGAGCAGAGGGACTTGACGAGTGCCGTATCGGCTAGGTCCATCAGCCACGCCACCGGTGTGGACAGGGTTCGTGCTCTCCAACGCGTGCTGTACCGCTGTGCTAAGCAGGATCAGGATCGCCGTTTTCATGCCCTGTATGACAAGGTCGCCCGCAACGACGTCATGCGCCGGGCGTGGCGGGAGGTCCGTGGTAACCGAGGAGCCCCCGGTGTCGATGGCGTATCGATCGACGACGTGGAGCGCCTTGGGGTCGATGAGTTCCTTGATGAGCTTGCCGCGAAGCTCAGGACGGGCAGGTACCGTCCGCGGCCGTTGCGGCGGGCGCATATCCCCAAGCCGGGCAAGCCGGGACAGTTCAGGCCGCTCGGTATCCCATGTGTGGCCGATCGGGTGGTGATGGCGGCAGCCAAGATCGTGCTCGAGCCGATCTTCG